>NZ_JBNNMG010000022.1:0-67244 GCF_050272555.1 Lysinibacillus sp. NPDC047702
GAAAAGCAATATTTCAAAGCTTCACAGAAAACTAAGGTCATATAATTAAACCCTTTTAACCTCACAAAAAATTTAAGGGTTACGCCCCTTAAATTATTTGTGAGGCGAGCAAGCGATAGCGCGCTTAGATTTAAAGCAAAATCTCAATTTCCCCTGTCCATTTTCTTGACATAGTATCAGACCGATAAAAGGATTCCGACAAATATACCCAATTTCCCAAACAATCCAAAACCGTAACCATAAAAAATAATTGAACAGATTACCGATTGCATTAAATAGTTTGTGAGCGATAATTTTCCGATTGGAGCAAAATAATAGTTCATTTGCGTTTGATAGCGGCAATATAGCCATGCAAATAAGGCAATATAACCAATCGCTAACACATATGTCCCTATCGAATAAATAAATAAGCTATACGGCGTGTCAAAAATAATGATTCCCTTTAGCAAGAACCCGACTGGTACAAGCAGCGCCACTTTTTTATATGTCCCAGTGCTATTTTCTAGCTGTAATAATGCGCCACTTTTCGCCATGCCCATCCCGAACAATATAAATGGACCTACTGCAAGAAAACTTATGCCAACATAGAAAAGCCAGCCAATTGGTAGGATAAATAATAGTGTAAAGCCACCCTCTACAATAAATTCACCTAATCGTTGCGTCAGTATTTCTGCATATGTACCATCCTGATAAATCATGATTTCCGCTGCCGTTAAAGGCTTTACGAGCTGTATAAAACTGCTGCCAAGTAAGGCTCCTACACAGAGGATTACTATCAAAATGAAGCCCCAGACAAAATACGTTTTCACATGGCGCTTTAAGAAAAATATTAATAAAATGAAAAGAGTCGAACCATATGTTAATAAAACGTCTCCTTCCCATACAAGTGCAATATGTATAGCCCCTAATACGGATAAGCCAACTGCCCGTCGAAACTAACTACATTTTAAAAAGAGTGTGTTTTTAATATAAATATTTCTTAAGAAATTAGTCTTGAAATAGTCAGAAGAAATCAGATTACTGTAAATTCATAGATTAGATTGTTAATTTATTGGTATATAAAACAATTTATTGCAATAATTATGAAACTATTCTTCATTACATTCGTATAGTAATAATGACATAAAAGAAGGTGAGAAATTGACAGTAGAACGTGTGGAACTGATGGACGCATTAAGGGGATTTTCGCTAATCGGAATTTTAATAGCAAATATGCTTTATTTCCAATTTGGTTCATCAGGAGTAGAAATTATAGAATCGGCGAATGGGCTTAATAAAGTGAGTTATTATTTTGTGAAAATTGTTGTGGAAGGGTCATTTTATCCGATTTTTGGTTTTGTATTTGGTTATGTTTTGATAAAAATGATTGAATCACGAGAGGCTTCGGGAGTAAAGTCGATTTATCCCCCACCAATCTGAAATTATTTCTTTGACTAGATCAAGATACTTTCTATTTCTCTCTTATGCTTATTCCTTAGAGAAAAGGAGATTATATGAGAGGAACAATATGAAAACATGTTAATCGTTGATATTACTCATTTGGACTACCTAAAAATTGCCCTTTGCAAAGATTTCAAACTTGTGCCTTAGTCTAAGCCACTTCATTGATTGAACATAGCCTATAGTATATCAATTGAAGGGAGCTAAAAAATGGTAAATCCAATGCGTTTTAATGAAGGACGCCGATTTTCTCCAGGTATGAGGCCATTTTTTCCAGGTGTAAACCCGTTTTTTCCAGTAGGGAGCCCATTTTTTCCAGGTATTAACCCGTTTTTCCCAGTAGGAAGCCCATTTTTTCCGGGTATTAACCCGTTTTTCCCAGTAGGGAGCCCATTTTTTCCGGGTATTAACCCGTTTTTCCCAGGTATGAGGCCATTTTCCCCTGGTTTTGGGAATCAAAGGTTTCCACGTTTCCCTAGATAGCTATCTCTATCCTTTAACCAATTATATAAAGGTACTGGGAGTTATTTAAATGATGTTCTTAACACTAAAGAAAAAAGCATCCTCAAAAGAGAACACTTTTATATTGTTTGCCATTAAATTACTCGCTGAATTTAGTAAGTCTTAGAAACCTTTTTCACTTAATCTTGGAACTACATGATTTTTTAGATGCGCTAGAGAAAATAGGGAAAATCGATATCATTGTTATTAACCACACTATCTGCATTTTCTTGAGGGCTATGCTCCTTTAAATAAAGGTCTGAGGCAACGTGATACCTATTCAAGAACATTGCCTCTGCTTTTTCATAGCTTCCAAATGCAATCGTCTCTCGTTTAGCGCCTCTTTTTCTAGCTATCTCAAAATCTGTTTGTACAAAAATCTTATAATCCCAAAGTGATACTAGCTCTTTTTTTAATACAAACGTTCCATCAATAATGAATATGGAATGTTTATTTGCAATCTGCTGTTCAGGATTAACATACTCATCTTTTTCTAAATCTAGTGATATTGTTTGATAATAAAGATTACCTGTCGGCCCTAAAGGAGTTAAAAGTTTCTCTTTAAATGCTTGATAATCATGAGCATCCTCATAGTACCCTACAGCTGAATCATTGCCTTTTCTGTATCGAAGGGCTCTAGGGTTATGAAAATTATCAATACTCGTCCGTATTACTTCCTTGTTATTTGAACGAAGTTCTAGTGCTAGTTCGTTTGCCAGTGTTGTTTTACCAGATGCTGTGATACCACTTACGGCTACTCTTATGGGATGATTTAGATTTAATTTTAAGATTCTATTAGCTAATTCATTAATAATTTCACTTCTTCTCATATATGGACCTCACCATTCTAGGTATTGTTTTAATTCACATTTATTATATCTGTCTCACATATTATTTCCAACTTATTCGTTGTATCGCCTATTTTACCTTTCGTTGTTAACTGATGATGTCAATTCTCTTAAATTAACCGTGAATGCCGATGATTCACTGTTAGTAATTTATTCTAACAATTGTGGTGCCAGTTGTTTCTGCGAAAAACGTATTAGAAAATAATCTAAATATGGTGAGTTTTATCAGAAAGACCCAGAACATAACTATGTATGTTGTAAAAAAGAAAATAGCGAATATTGTACGCCCAGTTTGATCAAATATAATACTAGAAAAATTAAATATCAGTTTTAACTATCATTCCTTGCGCCATACACATCCAACAAACTTTAATCTATACTGGTACAAATGCAAAAAATAAGGACATAGCAGATCAGGAAGATTGCTATGTCCATTTAGCTCAAAAGATGGTAAGAGATGCTGCAGCTATTTTTGATTCCATCGTAAAAACACTATAAATTGCTTACATAATTTTAAAGTTGTGGAAATTTCCGCCGCTCTGATATAAACACACACAATTAAAATTCGTAATTAAACGTTGTTATATCAACGTTACTTCGAATCATCCATCTTCAACACAGCAGCCATAAACGCTTTCTAATTCATAATCGAATTTTATTATATTTTCTTAACTTCTAAAAACTCTCATAAACTATGAATTTATAAGGTTTCTCTAACTTATTTTGCATTAATTCAAATTTTCACAAAACAAAGTAATTTTTTATCTTTCGTAAGCAAAATGTCAGCAAGATATTATTTTTTATTAATTGTACAAGCATTGTTACTGATAATTAAAATTCGATGCTTTTTACTCGCGTTATGATATCGATTTTTTTCCACCCAATCTGAACTTCGCCCCAATTGTAAAACAACGTTGTACAATTGGAGGTGCAGTTCATTTTGGAGTGGTCTTTTAGTGTATTCAATTAGCCGCTGTTGAATTTTTCTTGTATACCTTGATGTCTTTTTTAAAGGTCATTTTTCCTGTTTGCCCGGGTGCTCAAGCCCTTTGAAAGTTTAAATAATATTCCCATTTAATTCATTTTGTGAACGAATTAAATTATGTTCAAGGTATATGATTCATCCTCTAATCTTTGGTAATTTCGCAACCATTTAAGTTTAAAAAACTAAATGTCTTGTATGAAGGATATTTCGGCCTTTCTGCTAAATTGAAATTATTTTTCTGGTTTACAGATTTTACCCTTAAGTTCAACTATTACTTCTTGAATGGTCTTTATGTTTTTACAAATAGATAGAATTATTACAACCTCTAAACAAGTATTAATATTAAAAGTTGAAGGAATTATATGTGCTCTACAATCAACATTGGTTATTTCACATTTAATGTCGGTTTCATCTGGGGCACATATGACCACTGTTTCTATTTCTGAAAAAGGAAAAATTCGTTTAAAACATAATTCCTCTTTTTGATTAATAAATTCAACGCAAACATAACCTTCTGTTAAAATATCTACTCTTTTTAGCAAAATTATATTTCCCAAATCGTTTACAAATTGGATATTTTCTCTCTTATCTGAACATGTCAATTCTTTACAGGTAACTAAACATTTCCCCAAAAAAGAGTTGCCATGACAATCTGATAAATAACATTTCGTCTTCTTTATATCCTTAAATAAATTTAAATTACATTCATCATTTGGGTAAAAATGAAGCATTATTTTCAAATCTCCACAACAACTACCCTCATCGTCATTTTTTCTATTACATTGAACTTCTATCGACTCAAGGTGTTTAAATGTGGCTGAAAATGAGCCTCCTTCGAATATTTCTGCTTGTTTTTCTCCATTCACAAATACAGATAATCTTTTCACATTTCCCATATTAAAATTTATGCAGATGGAGCCTCCAATTTGTTTAATCCCGTAGGATGACCACAAAGTAGATTTTTCTCCATACGGTATACAAAAATCACAACAAATAAAATCGTCAAATCGATTTTTGTTCCTCATTTTTATAATTTCCTTTAATTTTATAACAGTAGATTTACATATCCAATCAAATACTCGTGGTACTTTGACACAATGATTTTCGTGGTCTTTATTTAAATGCATCTTCTTTAGTCCCTTTCTTAAATGGATACTTTTTATATCCTATGTCTTCGCTTTTAAGAAGGAAACAAATGTGTTCAGATTTAAACTAATCCTTTCGTACTTAATCAAGTATTCTAAAAAATTACAATTTGCTATCCCTCTAAAAAATCTCTCCATTCTTCAACTACAGGAGTCCAAACAATTATAAAGATATAGCATTAAATATAATGAAAGTTCATATTATGATAGGTTGGAGGTGAAATGATTTAATGTGTCAAAATTCAATTTCAAATGGATCTTTCAGTTGTTGTGACTCTAAAAATTTTGTACAGGATCAAGTCTGTAATACTTTCACAGTTGCTGGTGACGATGTAGCAGGGGCAGAAATTATTTATGCTACAAATTCAAATGAAGTTATTTATTCATCTGGATTTATAAAAAACATCGGTAACTTTCCCATTACTGTACAATTTGTAAAAGGGGCAGACCCTGTTAATGGAACAGGTGGTACTATTGTAAGACAATCGGTTGTCCCAATTGGAGGAGCCTTTACTTTTACTATCTCACGTTTTGATACAATCCGGGCATTTGCCACTGGAGCTACACCAGCTCTTCCAGCTGCTGGAGAATTTTGTATTACTCCTCGTTATGAAATTGGTTAAAAGAATTAGTAAACATAAAACAATTATTTTGACTAGGGTCACTTCCAACAATGTGACCCTTCAATGTTTTTTCAACCCAGTGTTCAATAACTACTCAGCCTGATGAATAAATTTCTTAGCTCATCTAAGTTACAATACTTCTGTTGAATATCTGATACTTTCTAAGTTTAAATACAATTGAATTAATCACTAATTTCTCTGCATGATTACCTCGTATTAATAATTTTTTTCTTTTCATTTTTTTAAAGTGAAGCATATGATGCAATAATGGACTTATCTAGAAGGAGGGATGGAAAATAAATAACAGTAAATGGAATTCGAGTCAACCAAATGATTCCCTTGAGATTTATGCAGCCAAGTTGGCCTATGTAGGCTTAGCTATTACTACACTAGGAAATGGAATTCAAACAATAGCTGCTGGTCTAACGTTAGAGGCTTTAAGAAAATCCAATACCTCAAATTCTCAAAATGACATGGATCAATCCATGCAGAAAGATAATATGCAAAAACAGATCAATTATCTTATTAACGAATTAAAACAAGTAAAAAAAATTATCAACTAATGTACATACAATATTTCTACAGCTTAACTGACATACAAGAAATAATTACACATGGTCTAACTATCATTAATGAAGCTTTATGAAGTATTAATTTAGGTGAGATGCAAAGTAACTATTTTTTAATGATTGACCTGCAACCAAAAATGACCAAACTTCAAATGAAATTAGATAAAATAAGTTTTTAAAGTCTTTAGAAACAGAAAGTGATCCTTTTTTTACAGAGTTTTAATATTTTAAATCTACTTCAAAGGCAATACACTTGATAAACATGACTTTGACGTCATATAAATAGTAATGTAAAGCTAAATCTTTACTCCTCCAAAATCCTTTCTAAGGGTCACTCCGCCTAAGTGACCCTGTTTTATATCATTTTCACCTCTTACTGAAACTCTTTCGAAAAACCTCGAACTTTTCATCAACTTCAATATATATTTTGAAACTTTTCATTACTTAAAAACGTAAATGAAACTAATATTAAGGAGGTTATTATCTTGTACGAACATAAATTCGTGAAAATTCAATTATCTTCATTCAAACTAGCTCCTGAGGAAGATTATCATAAAGTTGTTTATGATTATGAAAAAGAAGGTTGGGAGTTAGTACAAATTTTTGCGCCAGGAACAAAAGGTACCGGCTTTCCTTCTTTTTTTGAACTAATATTTAAACGTAAGAAAGATTAGGGGAATAAGGTTTCACTACCTTATTCCTTCTCTTTATTACACACTTTCTTTCGTATGTGTTTGCGGCTTATTATGGCAAGATATTGATTTTAACGAAAGTACACTCACAGTTGAGCGTGCAATGGTGAATTCTAAGGGGAAATGGATACTCGATTCAACAAGAACGAAATCAAGTGAACGAACTATTCCACTTGGTCCAACAATTATTAAATTGCTAAAAGAGCATCATTTTTGGATTAAGAAAAATAAATTATTTTATGGACCAAATTATATTGATAGTAATCATGTTTGTGTAAAAGAAAGTGGCGAACTTCTTACGCCCAGTAGCATGAAATATAACACAAGAAAATTACAAGAATCACTCGAAATCCCGTTTAACTTCCATTCATTACGACTTACGCACGCCACAATGTTAATGGAAAACGGAGCAAAAATAAAAGACATCTAGGCTCTTCTTGGTCATAGCCGATCCGTAATTACTATCGACACTTATCCGCACCACACAGAAAAGATGCAAAAAGAATCCGTCGATATTTTCGAACAAGCACTGGATGATATTCAATAAAAACTTGCCGATCAGTTGTCACTGATCGGCAAGTTTTTTTGCAAGCAAAATCGTTTCGCTGGCAAAACAGGTGTTGGATTTTCTTTCCAATCGCTCAACCCGTTGATATGCCTACTATTTGCTATCGTCCATCTTCAATACCGCCATAAACGCTTCTTGTGGGACTTCGACTGAGCCTACTTGTTTCATACGTTTTTTACCTTCTTTTTGTTTATCAAGAAGTTTACGTTTACGAGAAATATCCCCACCGTAACATTTTGCTAAAACGTTTTTACGAATGGCTTTAATCGTAGAACGTGCTACAATTTTTTGTCCAATTGCTGCTTGAATTGGTACTTCAAATTGTTGGCGTGGGATTAATTCTTTTAATTTTTCAACGATGACTTTACCACGATCGTACGCAAAATCACGGTGAACGATAAAGCTCAGTGCATCAACTTGCTCTGCGTTTAATAAAATATCCATCTTCACAAGTTTTGAAGGCTGATAGCCAATAAGTTCATAATCGAATGAAGCGTAGCCTTTTGTATTCGATTTTAAATAGTCAAAGAAATCATAAACGATTTCTGATAAAGGCATTTCATAAATAATGCTCACACGTGATGTATCAATATAATCCATTGTCATGAAATTACCACGCTTCAATTGACATAGCTCCATAACAGCACCTACATAATCGTTCGGTACCATAATTGTTGCTTTTACATATGGCTCTTCCACTCGGTCAATTTTTTGAGGATCTGGCATAAATGAAGGGTTATCAACGTTAATTGATGTACCATCCGTCATATGCACATGATAAATAACGGAAGGTGCTGTTGTTATAAGATCAATGTTAAATTCACGCTCAATACGCTCTTGAATAATTTCCATATGGAGAAGCCCTAAGAAGCCACAACGGAAACCGAAGCCAAGTGCTTGTGATGTCTCTGGTTCATATTGTAATGCAGAGTCATTAAGCTCTAGTTTTTCTAATGCTTCACGTAAATCATTATATTTAGCTGTATCGATAGGGTATAAACCACAATAAACCATTGGATTTAAACGGCGATAACCAGCTAATGGTTCAGCGGCTGGACGATTAGCAAATGTAACTGTATCCCCTACTCGAGTATCGCCCACATTTTTAATGGAAGCTGTTAAATAACCTACGTCACCAACTGTTAACTCATCCTGTGACACAACCTTTGGTGTATGTACCCCAACTTCCACTACTTCAAAGTCTGCTCCTGTCGCCATCATACGAATCTTATCGCCAGCTTTGACAGTACCATTGACCACTCTAATAGAAATGATAACACCTTTGTATGCATCATAAACTGAGTCAAATATAAGGGCTTGTAGCGGTGCGTCGGGATCACCCGTTGGTGCAGGTACCTTTTCTACAATCTGCTCTAAAATATCCTCAATACCGATTCCCGCTTTGGCAGAAGCTAATACCGCTTCAGATGCATCTAAACCGATTACATCTTCCACTTCTTGACGTACGCGTTCTGGATCTGCTGCTGGTAAATCAATTTTATTGATAACTGGTAAAATTTCTAGATCATTATCAAGTGCTAAATAAACGTTTGCTAGTGTTTGTGCTTCAATACCTTGCGCTGCGTCCACAACTAAAATGGCACCCTCACAAGCAGCTAAACTACGTGATACCTCATATGTGAAATCGACGTGTCCTGGAGTGTCGATTAAATGGAATGTATACACTTCGCCATCTTTCGCTTCGTACTTTAATTGGACTGCATTTAATTTAATCGTAATGCCTCGCTCACGCTCTAAATCCATTGAGTCAAGGAGCTGTGCTTTCATTTCGCGGGAAGTTAATGATTTCGTTTGCTCTAAAATACGGTCAGCAAGCGTTGATTTCCCGTGGTCAATATGTGCAATAATAGAGAAATTTCGTATATTCTCTTGTCGTTTTAAACGTGCTTCTCGGTTCATCTTTTCCACTCCTAATTAAACTATAATGCATTATACTATGAACGTTATGCAAAGTACAACAACAGATAGAAGGCAAATCCCATCATATCAACACTTTATAGGTTTTATCGTATTTTTGAACTGTGCGAGGTAATGCTAAACTTGGGGCGAATTGAGGCTAAAAAATATTGCTTGTCAGCATGTAGTTTGGATTAGATAATCTTGAAAATGTAATGTAAATTAACTAAGAAAGTCCTTTAACATTACAAGCTCATAATACTTAAAGGTTAAAGGACCCGCTGAGAAAACGATGCACATTAAAAAGAAGAGGCTGTCGGGAAAGAATAAATTCTCGATAGCCCTATTCTTTTATAGTATATATTTACTGTAAATATGTTCTTTTATTGGGTCTCATCAAAATGCCATTCTTCTTATCACAAAAGAATTATCGTAAAAAGACTTTCTGACACCTCTACAGCTTAAGACTTAATTAACCATCATATTCGATTATATTTTTAAAATACAATATTTCACAAAGATATTAACTATTTTGTTTCAAAGGCTTATTGTAATATACCATATTTATTTTTTATTCGATCTAGTTTTTCTCTGATCGGTTTAGCAAGCATTAGAAGAAAAATCACATTAGAAATAGCGTAGATTATCATAAAGGGGACTGCTGAAGTTAGTGCCAGTGCGTAGGCTTCCCAGCTGAAAACACCGTACATGGATATTGTTCCCCAAATGTCCATACCAAACGAAAAGAAGATACCTGCAAAAATACCAAACAAAATAAGGGGAATTTTTTTATGCATCATACCCGTTTTACCTAATAATCCAGCAATAAAACCTATCATTCCCCACATAAACATTTGAAACGGTGTCCAAGGGCCTTGTCCAAAAAACATATTCGAAACTAATGCAGACATTGCCCCTGTTAAAAATCCTGCTTCCGCTCCAAGTGAAAACCCGGTAATAGCTGTAATAGCTGCCACAGGCTTAAAGCCAGGAGTAACAACAAATAAGGCACGACCTGCCACTGAAATAGCTGACATCACTGCTATTACTAAAATTTCGCGTGGCTGTGGCTTCCTACGCTCAAATGACAGGAAGAATGGGACACAAGCTAAAATCATAATAACAATTGAAATAAAATAATATTTTCGATCAGCAAATATTGTAATACCAGCATATAAAGTAAGTGGAATTAAAACTAGGATGACAATAAGTGACATAATTAAATGAATGTTTCTTTGCATAGAAATACTACATCCTCACATGTAATGGCATTGCTTAATAGATCTCTTGATATTCGATGCGCAGCAGTTGTATAAAAATTGTTACCACTATAAAATGCACGGGGCTCTCCCTCAGATACGATACTACCATCGAAAAATAGGGCACATCTATTGCTGTATTGTGCAGAAAATTCAATATCATGTGTCACCATAATAATTGTCATACCTTTAGCTTGTAAATCTTTTAATATTACTGCGAGTTCTTCCTTTGCATGTGCATCAAGACCTTTTGTCGGTTCATCTAACAGCAAAATTTTAGGCTCTATTAATAAAAGCTTTGCAAGTGCTAGCTTTTGCTGCTCACCACCACTTAAATCATACGGGTGTCGATTGAATAAATGAGTTAAATTAAACAATTGAACAGTTTCTTGGATTTTTGCTTCTGATACCTTATGTAAATGAGCCATATCATCTAGCTCTTGACGCACCGTTTTTTGTACAAATAATGTTTTCGGATTCTGTGGTAATAATGTTAAATATTGTTGATATAATTGTTTATTACTGTAGCTTTTTATTGGCTTACTAAATAAAAATACTTTGCCATGATAAGGCTTTTGTAATCCAGATAAAATAGCAAGAACTGTGGATTTTCCAGTGCCATTTCCACCGATTATCGTTATAAATTCCTGCTCCTTCACCTGCAAATTAAAATGATGGACAATATCCATACCGTTCTTTTCATAACGAAAAGCAATATCCTTTGCCTCTAAAACAATATCTGTTTTAGTTTGAGATTTTGTAGTAAGTGTATGCGAAGAAGAAAAGTTATATTGCTGATTACTAAGCCAGCGTTGTCCCTCACGAATAGTAAGAGGAATCGGTCCTATACCGTTCAGTTGGTGGTAAATTTTCGTAGCTGTTGGTAGTGCCGTAATCATGGCGTGATTTGCTGGTAAAGTCTTTAAAATTTCCTTAGGCGGACCATCAAATAATATACTGCCCTCATCCATAATAAGTACACGATCTGCAAGTGTGAGTACTTCCTCGAGACGATGCTCAATTAAAATAATCGTAATACCTAATTCTTTATTTAAACGATGCAGTGTTTGAATGAACTCCAATGCCGCTATTGGATCTAATTGCGATGTTGGCTCATCTAGCAACAGCAATTTTGGTTGCATCACCATAATAGATGCTAAATTTAATAATTGCTTTTGACCACCAGAAAGCTCGGTTGTTTTATGATGAAACCATTTTTGAATACCGAAGAAATTGGCCATTTCTGCAACCTTGCGTCGAATTATTGGTGAATCTATCCCTAGGCTTTCTAGTCCAAAAGCTAGCTCATGCCATACTTTATCTGTAACAATTTGGTTATCAGGATTTTGAAATACATAACCAATGTCTGCAGCAGCAACTTCAGCATTTAGCTGCTCCAAGTCACAGTCTTTGTAGAAAATAGTACCTGTCATCTCTCCATGTGGACGCAATTCTCGCTTGAAATGGCGCAGTAATGTACTTTTTCCACAGCCTGATTGTCCTATTAGTACTATAAACTCACCTTGATGAATATTGAGATTAATATTTTTTAATATTGGATTTACTTCATTAGGATAAGTAAAGCTTATATTGTTGATTTTAACGATCGCCATTTTAACGCCCCCCTGATTTCGATTGCTAATGGAATAGAGAGTAGGATGAAATAGCTGCTATAAAAAAGAATGCTTACGATATCCCATTTAACCGCTCCAAAAGTTGGATAAAAATAAAATGTTGTTGTGCCCATAAAACTCGCAGCTAAATTACTCAGAAAAAGCAATATAATGATAGCTAAAACGTAGCCGTCCCGACGCTCAAAAATAAAAAGAGAAAAGGTGGTTCGCTTTTTAACACCGTAGCCACGAGCTTTCATAGAATCGGCCGTATCAATGGCATTATCCAATGCCCAAGTAATCAAAATAGATAAAATACGCACTGTACATTTGATACGATGCCATAATGAGCCAGATGTATAATCCATTCCGATTACCTTTTGCGCTTGAACAATTTGTGCAAGCTGATGCTTAAAGCGCGGAACTAAACGTAATGAAATCGACAATGTTAGCGATAATGCTGGTGACACTTTTCCAAACAAATAAATAAACTTATCTGATGTCATCATGACATTATAGCAGCTAAACCATAGCATAATAGCTACAATCATTGTGGCTATTGCGATTCCGTACATAATTGCCTCTACAGTAAGCGCATTGCCATTTATATAAAGCAATACAAGCTGCCCGTTATGACTAATCAATGGATTAATAATCGCCATTAAGAAAAACAGAGGTACATATAGCTTCCAGTCTTTTAAAAAATGCTGTCTGCGTAATGCTATATTTAAGCTTAACGCTGAAAAAATGGTAATAGCTAAATAGACTGGGTGCATAAAAAACATGGATAGACCGATAGCAGCAACAAAAAACGAAAAAAGTACAGTAGGGTGAAACGTTTCAAATGCCTTCATTAGTTACCATCCCAATAATGTCCTAAGTCACGACCTAAATCGACTGTATAGTTCCATTCAATGACATCGCCATCTTTTAATACATATTGGCTACAGCCATAATTCGGATAAACACCGTTTACTTTATACATCCAACCACTTAATTCACCAGCACTAAATTCATACAAATGATTAATCCCCTCAACATAAACACTGTTATAAATATTTTCGTTGGCTCCTTGATATTCCATTTGAATTTTATGCTCCTTCGTTGCACGCTGCAGCACATCCCAAACAGTTTCCTTCTCTGATAGCAGCTCGTATTTTGTTGCCTTTAAAATAATCCCGTTCTTCGGTACATATTTTTCGCTTTGTAAGGAGGGGTCTAACTTATCCCAATGCTTTAGTAATGTATCAACACGTATCGCAATTGTTACAGTACGTTTTAGAGGTGCTGGCTGTTGCTGCTTTTCGGTTTTTGGAACTGTATTTGTTGTTTGTTTATCATCAGCTTGCTTAGGTGTTGTTTTTTCAGTTTTTGAACTTGGTGATTTAGTGACTTCTTGCTTTTTCTCATCTTCTTGTTTTGGTTTTTGCTTTACTTCATTTGTTTCTTGCTGTGTTTTTTGCTCTTCTATTGTTTGCTGGAGCTCTTTGTCATTTTCCTTGAGTAGAGCCTTGTCATCTACTTCTGTCTCCTGTAATTTCTGCTTTTCCTCAGTAGTCTCATTTTCTACTGAGGAATTTTGTTCTTGTGCAGAAGTAGGTCGAGGGTTAACGCTTCGTTCCTGCTCCTGCATTTGCTCAAATTTCTCAACTGTTTGAATATTACATGCTGTTAAAAATATAGCTAACAGCGCTACTAATAAGAAATGTAAACTTTTTTTCATATTATTCCTCAACTACCTTTAAGAAGTTGACATACATTTTAGATGCATGTGCACGTGTAATAAAATTAGTGGGATTAAACAAACCGTTTGAGCCCTGTGCAATTTCAAAATCATATAAGAAAGTAATTGCTTGCTGAGATTCCTTTGATAGCTCCGCAATATCATTCAAGGGTGCAATAGTTTTTGATGTATAAGGCTTGCCTGTTTTATGTGTATAGGCATTTGCTAGCATAACTGCTAATTCCTCACGTGAAATAGGTGAGGAGGGTGAAAATTTATTGGACTTTACTACTAATATATCGGCATCGTAAGCAGCAGCAATTTCTTGTTTTGTTTCCTCTTTATATGAGCTAATGTCCATAAAAGGTGCATTTCCGGAACTTGTTAAATGAAGAGCTCGCACTAAAATCGATACAGCCTGTACACGACTTAAATTGTTATCTGGCTTAAATGTATTGTCCTCATAGCCCTTTAATAAACCTTTAGCTACTGCAGCCTCAATATCAGACTTTGCCCAATGAGATTGTGTATCCTTAAAGCTCACTTTAGCAGGCGGAACTGTAGGTTGATTTGGCTGAACTGGTGTTGATGGATTATTATTATTTGGCTTTTTATCAGATGTATCATATAGCTTTGTTTTACCTGTAAGCAGCCGGTTATATGCTACTAATGTATAAGAAGCCTGCTCTGTTGCCATGCCGTTAGCTACAGTTTCAGTTAATACATGCTTGAAGCCGCCATCTTTTGCATTATAGAAGGTGAAAAAGCTTTCAAATAACTTATTAAAACGCTGATCTTTGTTGACATCAATATTTAAGCTAGCAAGTGCTGTAATAATTTGTGCAACACTTTCTAGGTTTGTTGTTCCCCAGCTTTTGTAGCTACCATTAGCTCCTTGCAAGTTTTCTAATGTATTAAGTGCTTTATTAATAGATGCCTTAACATCCGCCCTATCTTTATATGTTGAAAGAGCTTGAATAGCCATTGCTGTCATATCGGGATCGGCTTTCACTCCTGATAAATCCCATCCACCGTCAGGCAATTGCTTTGAGAGAATGTGCTGAATAAGCTTTTCACGTGTCGTTGTTGCTGTTTTAGGAAGCTCGAAGCTCCATGTATCTAAAGCGATTAATGCAAAATAAGCACCATTCGGACCTTGCCATACTACTTTGTCAAAATCACTTAATTTTTCGATTAAATTGTAGCCGCCTACATTTGTGGGGTCTTTTCCAATAGCAGTGAGCGCAATAATTAAACGTGAGTATTCAGTATATTTACGATTGTGTAATTCACCTTTTACTGATTGTACATGCTTCACAACATTTTCATAATATTTGTCATAATAGCCTTTTGGAACATTGTATTCACCACGTGCAAGGGCAATAATAAACCACTCATCACCAAAAGAGGGATTTGGAGCTTTGCTTACAATAAACTGCCCTGTTGTATGATAAGCATCTACAGTTGATACTTGCTGTGCAGAAACTGGAGCCGCAATAAGCAACAATGTAAGTAGCATGATAAGCATTGATAATCTTTGTTTCATTTGAACAACCTCCAATCTATAAAAAGCTACTAACCCAAATGCGTTGAGCATCTAGGTTAGTATGGAAAGTCACATGATGTCTGCGATATTTAACGTACGTTTTAAAATTTTTGCTGTTTGCCCACGCGTTAACGAAGCACGTGGATCGAATAAACCATTTGGCTTTCCAGTCATAATATCCAGACTATTTAATAGCTCAATATAAGGTAAATATTCAGCACTAATATTATTAGCATCATTGAAGTTAACCTTTCCAGTAGCTTTTACATCCGTATTTAAATATTCTAAAATGCGCGCCATAAATGCTGCGCCTTGCTGACGTGTAATTGGTGCCTCCGGATTAAATGTTGAAGCCGTTGTCCCCTTCGTAATACCCGCTTCGTACAGAGCTTGGATATCTGCCGCATACCATTTGCCGTCAGTATCATTGAATGGATTGTCACCTGTAGCTCGTAGACCTAGTGCACGGCTTATTAATACCGCAAATTGTGCACGAGTAATTGGTTTATTTGGCTCAAATGTTTCTGGAGTTGTGCCTTGAATTATAGAACGGCTCGCTAAAAACTCAATTTCTTCTTTGTTTGCTAAATGTGCAATATCATTAAATGTGACTGTTCTTTCAGTTACAATAAATGTGCCACTTGCTCTTAAGAATAGAACAATCTTGCCGTTCACGATTTTATGTGGTACAGGTTTGTATTCACCATCAATAAGCTGTAGAACAACAGTGTTAGGTTTTACTTCGAAAGTTGCTAAAGTAACCTTTAAGTAATCTTGCTTTATTGATAATGGTTTTAATTCCCCATTAGAAGCTTCGATTGCAAAGCTAATAGTAAATTGGTTATTTTCAGCATGTGTTGTAACAGAGGCAATAATTTTTTCATTTTTTGCAAGTTCAACGTCCGATAGACCAGATATCGGAATGTCTATTTTGTTGCCTTTTTCATCTTCAACAACAATTGTTTTACTTTGATTTTCAAGATGCTTCTGAATATCTTCAAGTGTCAATGTTATCTCAGTTTTACCATTTTTAGAACTTTCTTCGGTTACATCAGTTACTGTCTTGTCATTAATTGCTTCCTTGTCAGTGTTTTCTTTTTCAACTTCCTTTTTTTCTTCATCCACTTTGTCTTGTTCAGGGGTTTTCTCTACATCCTCAACATAACCGCCAATATCTTTTCCTAAGTCACGTGTGTATATCCACTCAACGGAGTCGTTTGGAGCCAACGCGTAATTCGCTGCTGAAAATGAAGGGAATACTCCATTCACACGGTACATCCAACCACTTAAAGGTCCACGGTCAAATTCAAAAACACCAGCAATTCCATCAATATATGTTCCGTATTCTGTTTGACGATAGCTCAATGCAACACCGTTTTCTGCTGTTACTCGCTTTAAAACATCAAAAACAGTTTCACCAGTAAATAATTTAGTGGCTATTGGTTTTAATGGCACTTCAGAGGACGAAATTTGAATTGAAAATGTTGTATAGCCAATTTCCTCTTTTTCAGTAGGAATAGATGGCTGATTACCATTGTCACCAGGTGAGGTATGCTCATCATCATCACTACCATCCTCGTCCCCAGGCTTAGTCTGTTTGTTTTTCGTGTCTGACATATCATAGAGCGGTGTTTGTCCGCTTAAAAGACGGTTGTAAGCTGCTAGTGTATAGCCAACTTGAACTGTCGCCATACCATCTGCTTTTGATTGGCTTTGAACATGTTTAAAGCCACCGTCACCAGAGCTAAATGTCATAATATTAGCAATAACTTTATCGAATCGTTTATCTTTATTTGCATCAATGCCTAAGCTGGCAAGTGCTGTTATAACTTGGGCGGCACTTTCAGCAGCTTCCGGGCTGCCCGCTGTCGAAATATAGCCACCTTTAGCTGTTTGGATGGCTAATAATTTAGCTATTGAGCGATCAGTTACAGCCTTTACTTGAGGATTACTTTGATATGGTGCTAATGCTTGAAGTACCATCCCTGTCATATCAGGATCAGGATCAGTACCGCTCCATGCAAATCCGCCACCATTTTTTATTTCCTTTGATAAAATATTTTGAATTAATTTATCCCGTGTTGTTGTCGCAGTTTTAGGTAATTCAAATCCCCAAGTATCCAGTGCAATTAATGAAAAGATAGTTGAGTTGACACCAGGGCTCGTAGCAAAATTCAAATCTGATAACTTTTCAACTAGATTGTAGCCAGCTACATCTTTCGGATCTTTCCCAATTGCTGTGAGAGCAATTATAACTCGAGCCCAGTCCGTTGCTTGAGTCCCTATTTCCCCATTTGTTGCTTTTACATGACTAACGAGATTGCGATAATATTTATCATAATACGTTGCATATTTTGCAGTATTATCACCACGAGCTAATGTTAATATAGTCCATTCAGACCCATAAACGGGCTCATATGCACCTTTCGTCAAGTAGTTAGCAACAGCAGTGTATATTTCAACTGTTGTCGGTTGTAGTTCAACTAAGCGCTTTTGTAAAGCTTCCAGTTGCTTGTAATTTGTTACTCTGCTTTTATGTGCAAATAATAACTTATCATAAGCTTGCTGTGCTTCAAGAACTTTTAATTGGTCAGCCCAAGTAAGTGCTTCTACAGTAGGAAGTGCACCGATTTTTTCGATAACTTGTTTAATATCATCCTCTGCATTAATCATTTTCTCCTTATCGAGGAGATCATTATAGTTTGATACCCCTTTGGAGACACCAGGTATATTGTTTGGATTAGCTAACTTTTTCAAAGCTTCTTTTGCAGTTTTTAATTGTTCTTCTGCTAATGGGCTATTAATATCAATAGCATCAATTAATAGTTCAACATATTTAACTTCCTTGGCAAAAAGGTCTCCCTTATTTGCTACCTTTTTTTGTTCTGCTGTAGGTATAACAGCATATTTTTTTCTTGCATAATCAAGTTGCTCTTTTATTGCTGAATCAATTGTTAAATCTTCTAGTTTAGGAAGCGCATCAATAGCAAGGAATGTATATTTAACTTCTTTTGCTGCAAGTTCTTGATTAAATGCTAGTATATCTGCTGGATCTGTTACTTTTTTTGGATCACGATAACCAGATGGTTTAATCAGAGAATTATATTTTCCACGAACTGCCTCTAACTTCTTATCCAATTCATCGCTTAAAGAAATAATCTCTTCAGGTGCAGGTATGGCGTTGTTCGGATCTTGCATATAATATCTAAAATACGTAATTTCTTTTTCTAGTAAATTGAAAATATAAGGTAGTTTATTTTCTGATCTTAATAGAGTACGAGCAGGCTCTTTTACTTTAATTTCTAGCTCGCGAGCTTCTAGTAGCAACTGATATGTTGATTCATCGGCTCTTTCGATTGTAGGGAGAGCGATAATAAAATCTATTGCCTCACGAGCTTCTGGTGAAATAACATATACTTTAACTTCTTTAGTTCCACTATCTAATTGAGCGGTAATGACTGTCTCTCCGATTGCCTGAGCTATTACGTTCCCATTAGTGTCAACTGTTGCAATTCCAGAGTTACCTGAAGACCACATAACTGTGGCACTGTCACCTGTTGTTGAGTTAGTTGCAGTAAGTTGAAATGTTTCTCCCACTAATAATAGTAAAGGTTCCTCCGTGTTTAGCTGAACGTCGCTAATAGCTAGGGGCGCAACTTCTACGTAAGGAGCTACCTCCGTTGCATCCCCTAATTGTGTAAGATTATCGGATTCAATTTCATCAACAGATTGCAGTGCATTTTCCTGTTCTGCTGAATGCTCTACTTCTTTTTCATTATCCGACCCTGTAGCATTATCCTGCTTTCCTGAATCATCAGGTTCAATACCATTTATGTTTGTAGTAGGGTCGAGTAAATCCCCTTCAAAATCCTGTGCCTTAATTGCAGTGACTGGAGAAAATAGCGATACGATCAAAATAAAAATAATTGCTATATGTAGCTTTTTTTTCCACATCGTCATATAAAATTCACTTCCTTTATAAATAATTAAATACTGACAAGCTGAATTAATTCATCTTGTCAGTATCAATTTATCTAGCTATTGTACTTTCACTTCAACTGGCTCACTTGCTGAGCTACCGAACAAAGCATTGGCAGAAGCTGTAATAGTAATAGTGCCTGCCTGCGCTGTACCCGCAAATGTAATAACAGCTTGTTGGTTTGTATTCACAGTAATAGACTGAGCTGTTAATGCTGTTGTCCCTGTGTTAATTGTCCAGTTTGCTAAATTAGAGGCATCTGGTGTTATAAATAAATCACCAGTTAAATTTACCGTAACGGATGGATTATTATCATTTACAGCAATTGAACTTGTCGTTTCTAATTTAGCCCATGTAGTGTAATAAATATGAACCACATCATCAGCCTCTAATTGATACTCAGCTAATCCATAATTGGGGCTAACGCCATTTACAGTGTATACCCAGCCATCCCAACCATTTAAACTGCCTGCAGCACGTCCATCAATTGATTGAAGATATGGACCATATTGAGTAGAAACTACTACATAAGGAATACCCTCAGCATCAAATACTTGCTCTACAAGCTCTAACGCTGTTGTCCCTTCTTGAACATTTACAGTTGTTCCTGCTAAAATTTCATCACATGAACCAGTACCGCATAAACCAGTCACTGATAACTGAACATCAAAATCTGCTGTTTGTGCTTCCTGACTTATGGGCTGTAATACTGCTGCACTTGCTGTTGGTGCTACGAGCGAAAATGCTAAAAGCATGACTAACGCTAATTGCCACCATTTTTTGAAATGGACCATTTGTAAAACCTCCTATTTTTATTATTTCGTGAATGTTCTTGCAATTAACTCGAAAACAAAAAGATGCTTCTCCAAAAAGGGGAAGCATCTAATGGAAAACAGAAAAAAGGCGCAAAAACATAGTTTGCCTGTCCGTCTATTTGCCGTAGGTTCTCCTAGCTTCCGAAGAGAGTTAATACGATAAAATAAAGGTAGGTCTCCTGGCTTGTGCATCCTATTCAGAACCTTCCCATCTACTGGAGGCATTTTTCCTCGTTTGACAGTGGTATTTTCTGTAGTCATCTACACTTACAGTTGCGGAAACAGCTTCGGCTTTGTACCGAATTCCCTATTAAGCTCTTAAAAGAGCACCTTTATTCTGCAATTCTTATTCACTTACTGTTAAGTTTAGCATATATTTCTATTTTTCAAAATAGTTAAATAAAAAAGAAGTATATTTTTTAGATATAGTAAGCTTTAAATAGTGTCAATATTATTATTTCACTGCTCATTAAAAAAGCAGTATTAAAAGCTATAGTTCAACGTTGCGGGGTGAAACAAAAAAATAGAAAATGATAACCTAACTTTCACACAATGGCTAGAAAATTTAAATCGAATTATAAAGAATGAAAGGAACAAATACGTATAGAATATATTATTCGATTGCATTTAACGCTGTATATAGATCATTATGAGAGCTTCAAAATTTAGATTGATAGAACTTGTTCAAATAAATTTTTTGAACCGTGTAAACGGCAAATACAAGCCAAATATGTTATAAGCTTAGCATCATCTTATTAACATTTCCATTACTAGGGCTGAAATATTACTACGAAATCGAGGAACTTCAGTTTATTACTACTCAGAGATTTGCAGAGTGTTGGCATTGGGAATATATGTACTAAGTTAGCCCATTTACTATATTACACAAAACAAAAAAGATGCAGTTAATTGCAGCTTTTTGTTTCATCTGTTTTCAGCAACGTACACGGTGATTGTGATAATTGATAAACGGTAATTTCCGCGTGTATTTGCGTTTATCGCTTAATCTATTCACAAGAGCTTTATAAAGATGGGCTTTTTCTTTGATATTCTTAGTGCTCTGCAGAAATTGAAGTATAAAAGTCTTCAAGCTTTTTGCTGTACGTTTCTTTTTATAAGGTTTGCTACCGCACTTGAACGGTTGTCATTGCAGATGCTTTAATCGTCTGATGCTGTGGGGGCCCTTTTGGTTCAATAAATAACGTTGAGTAATATGCCTCAGCAATCGTAATTAGGTAAATGACAAAAAGTAATTGTTTAGTTCAATGATTCAAAAATATATTTCTCCTTTTTAGTGCAATCAATCAATTACGCCCTAGCGTAATTGAGTCTGGATTTTTTTCGAGCTCGCTCGAAAAGCTCCTCTTCAAAATCCGTGACATCCGCCAGGGGCTTTGGGCCAACGTGATGTTGGTCACTCAGTCATTGCCACAGGACGTGGCGTTCTTAGTCTGAGTTCCTCTATTTCAGCGGGCGTTTGTACCCCACTGAATAGGAAATAAATCGCATTCATCTCGCCACCTATAGAGGTGGAGTATTCTGCTGAATCAAGATAAAAAATGTATAGTATTAATACGAGCAGTCATAAAAAAAGTTTCACCTAAACTAAATTTTTTGAAAAAAAGTTACCTCGCATTAAAATATCCGGCTACTGTATGCCGGATATTTAGGGCCTTTATTATGAATCAATGGATAGTATCTATAGCTTGTTGAATTAGATTTGATAAAGAAGCAATCCCCTTTTGCTCTAAATGAACGCCATCTGGAGCGAAAAACTCTGGATGATTGATTGCAGCAGCATGCCAATCAATCAACGTAATATTTTCATGTTCCTGCGCTTTCTTTTGTAATGCTTGATTTACTTTTCCCTCCCATGAACGGGGTACACGTGTATTTACTAAATAAATATCAGCATTGGAAAAAGTCTTTAATAGGGTATCAATTTGTGTATTTGTAAAATAGCCGTTTGTTCCGAGCTGAATGATGACTGCTTTATCTGGTTGATTAAAGCTTGCATAATTAGGTGCTAATTTAACGGCTTGTGAAACTTGGCGACCAATTTTTGCATCTATGGTAATGCTAGGATAGATGTTATGTAAGCTCTTAGCAATATCTATCATTACAGAATCGCCAATGGCCAATATTCCATTATATGATTCATGAACTTCTGTCTCATTTTCCTCCTGCTCAGGCTCTACTGCATATTGATCCGTATTTGAATCAACATTCTCTTCTCCATCAATTAACGACTCCTGCTGAGATGTTCCCTGCTCCTTTTCGGAATCATGATTGGTTGAAGGCTGCTGTTTTCCACCATCTATTTTAATATTCGTAGGCCGTGACTCAATAGATTCTATTTTCTCTTCACCTACAACCCCTGTCATTCCAGTAAAAAATACTAGAAGGAAAAGTGGAATGAGCGTGGTTGAAATTTTTCTAGCAAGCGTGAAGCTTCCCCATTTGTGTTTATTGAATATAAAATACTGTCTAAAATAACAGCGGAACCCATCCTTACGAATCGGCATTTCAATAAAACGATAGGATAGTTCTGCAATTATAAAGATAAGCATCAGCTGTAGAGCAATTCGCCAATAAGCTGGATTGCCTATTTCGTATACTGGAGTACCTAAAACAATAATTGGATAATGCCATAGATAAATCCCGTACGATCTTGAACCAATCCAACGCAAAGGCTTCCAAGAAAGGATTTTTCCTAAAAAGCTAACTGGGTGACATACGCAACCTATTAAGATGGCTGCATTTAAGCAAAATACGAACATCCCTCCTCGATATAGGAAAGATTGATATTCATCCACCAACAAAATACTGATAATGAAAATACTAAAAGTTACTAAGCTTACACTATTTAGCTGATAGACATGATTAGTAGAGATTTTTTGTGTTGAAAGTCTTTTCATCGGCCAGATAAGAGCCAACCAGCAACCTATTAATAATTCAAAAGAACGCGTATCTGTTCCATAATATACACGACTAGGATCTGCTCCTGGTTGATATAGTATAGCCATTAGCACCGCGGAACTGAATGCCCCCAGAAAAACAAAAATAGCGAGCTTATTTTGCTTTTTGGCAATAAGAAGCCCAAGCATTAAAAGAATTGGCCATAATAAATAAAATTGTTCCTCAATAGCTAGCGACCATAAATTCTTTAATGGCGAAGGGGAACCAAAACTATCAAAATAGGAGAGTTTGTGAAAAATAAACCACCAATTACTTGAATAAAAAATAGAGGAAATCGCATCACCACGTAGTGTATGAAGTAGCTCCTTATGAAATAAAGTCGCCCATGTAAATGTTACAATAATCATGACATAGGCAGCTGGAAGTAAACGTCTAAATCGTCCTAGCCAAAATTTCTTCAATCCAACAGACAACTGACTTCCTTTTAAAGGTAAAATAGTTGAGGTAATTAAATACCCTGATAAAACAAAAAAGATATCGACTCCTAAAAATCCCCCACTGGCCCATCTGAAATTAAAATGATAAGCAATAACAGCTAATACTGCTAATGCTCTAATCCCATCGAGTCCAGGGATATAACGATGATTGAATGACTTGCCTGACATAATATTCCTTCTCCCAATAATTTATAAACCTTTTCACCATGTATAATGTAAAAAAATATTAAAGCCAACATCGTCTCCTTTTGTATGTTCACTTATATAATGACGAATAAGGCACTTTAAAAGTTAATAATAAGTGCTATCTTCGTAAAATTTTTATTATATATGTATGTGCATTCAAAAAAAGAGGCTGGGACAAAAAGAAAAAATGTTAGATCGATTGTATCTCGGTCTAACATTTTTTTGATTTAAGAAGAATCAATCAACTCAGTGAAACGGAAAATTTATTATCCATTTTCGTTATTTTTCAAAATAATTAAGTTCTGTCCCAGCCTCTTTAAAAGCGTGATCGCCTAGCGCATATGCCTTAATTTTCTGCCCTAATATAAGAGCTAACTCGAAAATTATAAGACAAGAAATAAACAATTTAAAGGCTTTTCATTATGTTTTTGTAAATAAATTTTTGGTAATTTTGTTAACAGCCGTTCATTTTTCATACTTTGTCCAAAACATGATTTTTGCCTTCTTTTAAATTAGCAAAAAGAAGGCAAATCATTTCTCTACTATACTATTATGAATCCTGTTTTTCTGTAATAAAGGATTTGGCAATGGCTTTCCCAATTATAGCAATTGTACGATTCAATTCATCTTCTGTATTATCTATTCCACCTAGTTCTATTAAAATCATTTCTTTCGTTAAATCCTGATTATAGCGTCCATCTACATTGTCACCGCTTTTAGAGATCACACCTCTAGAAATTTTCGGCACAATTTCATTCATAGCAGCTGATAAGCTTTCTGCATAAGCAGTATTCCATCTATAATTTTTATGCTCTGCTCCTACAACGATGGCAATTCGAGCATAGGACTCATTGTTGTGTGTGATCGTTGTAGCATTTTTCTTGGCAGAATCTCGATGCAAATCAATAACTAAATCATAGGTTTGCTCTTGCAAACGTTTAGATAAATAAGGACGCACCGTATTATAAGCATCTGGAAAAGTTTTTCCCTCAAGCTTCATTACCTTCATAACATCAACATCTAAAACATCCGTTTGAATACCATTCATACTAAAATGCTTAGAAATAGCTCCTTGTAAATTATAAATATTTGTTTTCTCATCATAAACATCCGCTTTTCCACTGACAGCTTTCACCATTGGTTGATAGGATTCTTGGGAATGGGTAAATAATAATAATACTTTAAAAGGATTAGTTTCTTTTGTCTGCTCTAGTGCACTTTGTTCAGCTAGATTCGTAGCGGCAAACACGACTTGCTTATCCTCGGGTTGTTTAATCGGAGTCGATGCTTGCTTGTTGAACGGAAGTTGCCCAGCAATGACAGGTAATACGAAGAAGAACAATAATAAACCAAATGACCACTGTAGTTTTTTTAGCAAAGTCACACCCTCCTCCACTTATCGTATGGAGGGGGTGCATCTTTTAGAACGAAAAAAATTAGAGTTTATTTGCCCACTTCATCAGCATAGATGAAACGAGTTTTGCATAGCTATCTATCCAATAATCGGCTTCCTTTGGCGTCACCATCAGCTGTGTATGTGAGCCTGCAAACGTCTCTTCAAACAATTGTTGACGCTCCTCCTTTGACCAAGTAGCCCACTCACCAAAGATTGGTTTTACTAAAGACATATCTACTTCTTTATTGATATCTGGCTGCCAGGACGACAAGGACAATTTGGATGATGGCTTACTCCGTTCTGCAACCCGTGCAGCTATTGAACGAAGCATGAGCTCTACAGCATCCGCAATTAATACTGGCGCATCGACAACTGTAGGAATACCAATTGCTGTTACAGGAATCCCCAGCATTTCATAGGAAATTTCCTTACGCTGATTTCCTACACCAGAACCTGGATGGATACCTGTATTCGTTAACTGAATTGTTTTACATAATCGAGTGCTGGCTCTTGTTGCCAATGCATCGACAACAATAATTAATTTAGGCTTTAGTCGCTCTGCTATTGCAGCTACAAATTCTCCTGTTTCATAACCTGTTTGTCCTGTTACACCAGGCGCATACATGACAAATTTTTCATCAATCACATCTAGGCTATGCAAATGATCAATAAGATATGGTCCTATTGCATCAGGTGTAATGGTGCGATTACCCAAACCAATAATTAAAATTTTGTCATCCTTATTCCAAGATAATGCTTCATGCATTTTTTTAAAATTCTCAAGCAACTCATTTTCAAGCTGCTCAAATCCATCGTGATCATCTAGCCTCAAGGTTGGTACAGAGAGGGTAATATATTGACCTTCCTTTTTACCAATTTGCTTTTCACCTTCTGCATTCACTAACACATCTGTAATTTTTACTCGACCAGCAGTTCGATCTTCAACTTGAATCCCGCTCGATTGTTCAAGTGTTTCTTTCTGCTCTTTCGTTTGGTGTAACACTACTTCTTCAGATTCGTCAATTAAATCTGTACGTTGCCAATTTAAATTTTGCATACAGTTCACCTCAATCTGTAGTTTGTTCAAACTGTCAAGTAAATATTCTTTGCATAAATCTATTGCAATTTGGTCAAGCGTTTGTTAAAATGATTTTTGTTGTATTGACACAAGAAATCAATGAGAAGATATCATCTCGTACCTAATTTAGGAGGTGAAAGATATGCCAAACATTAAATCTGCAATTAAACGCGTAAAAGTTAACGCTAAAGCTAACGCTGCTAACTCTCAAGCTAAATCTGCAATGCGTACTACAGTGAAAAAAGCTGAAAACGCTGTTGCTGCTAATGCTGAAAACGCACAAGAACTTTTACAAGCAGCTTACAAATCTTTAGATAAAGCAGCTTCAAAAGGACTTATCCACAAAAACGCGGCGGCTCGTAAAAAGTCTCGCCTTGCTAAAAAAGCGTAATTGTTTAAAGGATCAGTATACTCTTTAAGAGTAGCTGGTCTTTTTTATTTATAGAGACAAATAAGAGCTGTCCTTTAATGCTAGACAGCTCTTCTATCATATTATTAGAGTTGACGCAATAAGAAAAGCTCTAAATAACGCTCACGATTACCCCCAGTCGACTTTAACTGTAAATCGACTTCTGCTAATTGATACAATGCTTTCAACAGGCTCTCCTCCGATGGACGATGACGCTGCTCTACCATTAACTTAACACGATATGGATGTATCTTTAAATTTTTTGCAATTTGCTGTGGATGGTAGCCTTTTTTCAATAAATAAAATACATTGGACATCGTACGTACATTTGATGCAAGCAATCCAACAAGCATGATAGGCTCTTGCTTTTGACGCAATAAATCATGATAAATAGTCAAAGCCGCAACAGAGTCATTTGCAAAATAAGCATTTAACATTTTAAAGGCATCCTGCTCTAATGTTTTTGCGACTAAATCCTCGACTAACGAAGTTGTAATCTCTCCTCCATCACCTAAATATAGACTTAACTTCTCAATCTCCATTTGTAGCTGTAACATATTTGGTCCAACCATCGCCACAAGCTGCTCAATAGCATTCTGTGTAATACTATTGCCCTCTGCTTTAACAACACTTTGAATCCACACGGCTAAATCCTGTTCTTTTGGAGTTTCAGCTTGTACTAATAGTGCGTGTTCCTTCATCATTTTTGTTACTTTTTTACGTTCGTCTAATTTTTCATAGGGTGCGATAAATACAGTTATCGAAAAATCAGAGGGATTCGCCAGCCATGCCTCTAATCGCTTAACGTCATGGTCAATTTTTTCCTTCTCCTTTTCAGTCGCCTTTAAAAAAGAGGCATTTTTGGCTATAATAAGCTTTCGCTCAGAGAAAAAAGGAATTGTATCTGCTTCATCCATCACAGCATCGACTGGCAATTCCTCTAAATCAAATGTAGACAATTCTAGCTCCTCTTCGGGTCCCATTGCCTCTTTTATTCGTTTAACCGTTTCATCTATAAAATAGTTTTCTTCTCCAACAAGTAAATATACAGGCGAGAGCTGTGCTTTTTTGATATTGTTCCAAACCGTTGAAATCATACTTTTCCCTCCATCTAGCAATACTATTAGTATACATCATTTATTTTTCCTATGTGACTTTGACTGAATTGTGTCGATTCCTTGCCACGGCGTGAATTCTCCTTTTCGATATAGCTTTTATGAAAATGATGTCTTATAATAAATAACAGAATTGGAGGGATAACAATGAATCCATTTGAAGGAAAAAACATACAATGTCGCCGTAATGATGCAATCGATTCTGGCGTTGGTTTCGGTGTATCATTCGGAGTGTTTGCAGTTATGTTTATCATCGCAACAATAGTAGAATTCGTATCTAAATAATCGAACATAATGTACGAAGGAAAAAGACCCTGCTCATTGGACAAGGTCTTTTTCCTTTTGCACTGACCATTTACTTCCATGAACACGCACTTCAATCGTACCATCTATACCAGTAATCAAAGTAGGTAGATTTCGGTTGAAGAAACGATTCATCACTTCTTCATGTGGATGTCCATATCGATTATGAAGCCCTGCACTAAAAATAGTTATTTCAGGCCGCAGTAGCTCCACGAACTGTTCAATGCTAGATGTTTTACTACCATGATGTCCAGCCTTCAGTAACGTTATATTCGCCAATTGGCTTTTATATAGCTTGATCAGCTGATGTTCACCAGGCTCCTCTAAATCACCAGTTAACAATGCTCGAAAGCTTCCCTGCTGCACAAATAGAACAATTGAATCATCATTTCCCTCATAGTGAGTATCGCGGGGCCACAAATAGTGGAAGCTAGTATTTCCCACTTGCCAAGCTGTCCCTTGCATTTTTTCTTTCACTGGAATTTTTCGCTTTTTGACCTCGATTAATAAATCATACATCACGGGCTTATCAAGTGAACCAGGAGTAACGTGAATTTCTTGCATATTAATTTCCTGCAAAATCTCCTCAGCTCCCTCTACATGATCCGCATCTGCATGTGTAACGATAAAAATATCTATGTCACGTATTCCTTTTCCCTTTAAAAATGGTACAACAATCTGCCTCCCAACTTCATATGGACTATCTGTTCTCTTCCATGCTACCTGATCGAAGCGCAGTAAACCTCCTGAATCAATGACATAGACTGCCTTTCTAAACGGTAATTCAATCACTGTACAATCTCCTTGCCCAACGTTTAAAAATGTAAACTTAGTTTCTGTAAACAGCATTGGAGACAGATGAATAGCAAATGCAGGTAACAGAATCACAGCTGCAAATTTACCATAATGCTTCTTCTCTAAAAAATAAAAGCCCACTAATACACTACCCATTGCCGCACAACTTAGCCAAAAGGAAGGCTTTCCTGGTGACCATAATTGAAACGGCCACTGCTGGCTATAAAGGATAAACTCTGTAAGCCAAACTCGAAGCGGCTCGTAGATAGCAAAGAAGAGTTTTGTGACAGGTAAGGATATAAACGTTAGTACAAGAAGAACAATATTAATGGGTAAAATAACAAATGAAAATAATGGAACAAAAATAATATTTGCAATAAATGAAGAAATGGATATTTCATAAAAATGATGGAGTAATAAAGGATAAACCAGCAGCTGACAAACAAGCGTAATGAAAAAGGAACGAATCAGCGTAGTTGCTGATTGCCTAAAGATGACACCTGAATAAATAAGGCTAATAGCAGCTAAATAGGATAATTGAAAGCCAATTTGAAAAATAACACCTGGCTCAAAAAGGACAAAGCCTATAAAACTTATAGCAAGCGCATCATCGATAGGAAGCTGCAACTTAGCATGGCGCATTAGTAGAATTAATTCAACGACAGATACAGCACGCCAAACAGAGGGTGCTCCCCCTGCTAATACACCGTATATGGGTAAAATGATGACAAGCACTATAGTAGCTATCTCTCTCCGTACACCTATCCGTAAGAGACCTTCAAATAATAACCATGACACAAGAGCCACATGTAGTCCAGAAATCGCAAAAAGATGTGTAATTCCAAGCTTTTGATAGGCTCGTTGAAGCTCAGTATCTACTTGATCCTGTAAACCAATTAGAAGTGCCTGTGCCTCTGCAACGAGTGATGGTGGAAACGTTCTCTCGATATGGTTTTTTATAGTGTGTCTCTGCTTTGCAAGGAAAGATTGAATAGATTTTTTCTCTTCTACAAACGTCCAGCCTGAAATCTCAACTATTCCAACTGCACCTTTGCTTAGCAGGTATTTCTCCATCGAGAATGCATATTGATGGGCTGGAGGTAGAGGTGTAACTAATTCCCCCTGTACAAGGTAGGTGAAGCCTGTTATTGAGGTTTTTTCATAATAGGTTTTCTCTTGCTCAGAAGAAAACGTATACACGACATACAGTTTGTCACCTGTCTTGGTTTTTGCAAAGCCTCGAAGGTTTTGACCATTTATTTTATATTCACTTGTCCAAGTAATTTGAAATGTTGACGGTAGCGGGGAAGGTTCCGTCAGTTGAAATGTAACAAGGAAGAGATAGCTAAGTAATCCCGTGCCGATTACCAAACCTGAGGTGAAATGTGTTTCACCTTTCAAGTAAAGCCAGACAACAACAAGGAGGAGAATAGACAGTAGCCAAGCTGACTTGTGTGCCGCTATTGAGGCTGCAAGTACAGCTAATGCTACGTGAATCCATTTATGCTTTAAAGATTTTTGCCAAATAATGCACTCACCTTCTGTTCATATGGGCGCAATTTTTCAGCAGACATTCCATTCTCACGAAGCTCATTTAGCATGTCTATGTACAAGGCTAATTTTTCGTCGCTTAAAAAGTCGATTTTACGTTCATCAAATGGTACGTGAACGACCTCCACACCTGCTTTTTCAAATAATTCCTGTGCATACGGGTTATTTTTATAATCTGTCGCATAGTACACACGCTCAATACCCGCTTGAATTATAGATTTTGTGCATGGGAGACATGGAAAATGAGTCACATATAGATCTGCCCCCCTCGTAGGCGTGCCATATTTAGCACATTGTAGAAGTGCATTCATCTCAGCATGTACTGTACGTACACAATGATTGTCTACAACATAGCACCCCTTCTCAATACAATGTTCATCACCTGTAATTGAGCCATTATAGCCTCCAGCAATAATTCGTTTATCCCGCACAACGGTTGCGCCAACGGCCAGTCTTGTACATGTACTACGCAACGCAAGAAGATGGCTTTGTGCCATAAAAAATTGGTTCCAAGTAATTCGCTCCATATGACTACCTCCAAAAAAATTATTTTAAAATCTAACTTTCTATCATATCACTTTTCTACTATAGTGTAGCCCTTTTAGAAAAGAGTCGTCAATATGACTAAATTTTCAGCTATTCCTTTACTGTAATAGAATCCTTCAGCTTCTCAAAGGTTTTTTCACCAATTCCATTTACTTTTTTTAAATCCTCAATGGTTATAAAGCTTCCATTCTCCTCACGATAGGAAATTATACTTTGGGCCTTAGACGGGCCAATCCCTGATAAAGTTGACAGGGCTGCTTCATCTGCTTTATTTAAATTGACCTTTTGACTTTTTGGATTACTTTCACTGGGTGATATTCCACTAGTAGGCATCGACACAATGGAAGCCGTGATTTCGTCTAGCTTTTCACCCCTAACAGGGATATAAATAACCATTTCGTCCTGAACTTTCTGGGCATGGTTAATAAGTTGGGGAGCAGCTTCCTGCGTATAGCCGCCAGCCAGCTGCACAACATCCATAATACGTTGGTCGGCTTGTAGCTCATAAACACCAGGATACATAACAGCACCCTTTATATCCACAAACACCTGCTGTATGACCGCTTCTTTAGCAGGTTCATCTTGTTCAATTGGTTCAATTGGTTGGATTGTTTCGACGAGCTCTTTCTGGGGAGATGAAGAGTCGGAACTCGAAAAAAAGAAGTAACAAAGTCCACTGATTACAAGTATGGCGGGGAGCAGCATACTCTTTTTATACTTTTGCCATAAGGATTGGAGCATTCTCTACATCCTTTCTTTGCAAAAGGTAATCATATGGAGTCTATTTCATCTTACAATATCATCCTTGTATTGAAAAGGTAGTTTAACAATAAAATGATATATCTTTTTGATTGACGGAACCTTATATGACTCTGACATTATTATGCAAAATTATGTTATGCTTTGAAAGAGACACTTCAAACCTTTGCGTACTGAAATGGAGGATGACAATGCAGCTAACAATACGGGCAAAGGGAGAAAATGTGAAAGCTATCTCCTATTTACTTTCAAAAAATCCGAATAATCTATATGAACGAAGAGTCAAGGGGCATTTAGTTCGACTTGTCTATCATGAGTTCACTGAAACAAATTTATCTGTAACAATCTTTGTTACACCAAATCCGCTTGCACTTGTCCAAAATGACAATGCACTTGATATAACACACTATATTAATGATCGCGAATTCGCCGCAAGCAGTATTTTTTTATCCCTTATCCGTTCTGCTTTAGGCACAGCATTAAATGGTAAGCCAAACGAAGAGTATTCAGAATGGGTCTTACATTCATTTGCATTTGAATTTGAAGTGGGACCCATCGCATCCACAATGACAAATGAGGAGATAAATGGTTTATTTGAGCCTCTAGGGTATACAGTCAGCATTGAAGCTATACATTATCAGCAACGTGCACGTTTTCTAACATTATCAGCGGACATCACGCTTCAACAAGCACTGCAGCATCTTTTTGTGCTCATCCCAGTGTTAGATGATTACAAGCACTATTTTATTGACCAATTAGAGGTAGATAAGCTTAATCGCTATGGAGAGGGCTGGTTAGCTATACATCCTATGCAAGAGGTTATTTATAAAAAAGCACTTCGTTTCTCACATCTATATAATAAGAGCACAACAGCAAAAACTTCTACTAGTTCTCTAAATACATTACGTTATGAAAAAATAGTGGAAACGATTAAGCAACTGCCACGAAAATCGACTATTGTGGATTTAGGCTCTGGTGAGGGCAAGCTTTCAAGTTTACTCGCCTATGTAAAAGGCATTGAGGAGCTGCTTGCGGTTGAACCAAGTGAAATAGCTATGAAAAAAGCGCTTAAGCGTTTTGAAGCGCTAGAGGGAGTGTATGTATCCCCTACACCTACATGGGGTTCTTTATTCTACTATGATGCACGTTTACAGCATAAGGATGTCATCATATTATGTGAAGTCATTGAACATATTGATGAGGAACGTCTTCCTAAGATTATGACATTATTGCTAACTCATTACAGTCCTCATACGTTAATTCTAACAACCCCAAATGCGGAATATAACAAAGTTTATGAACTGGATGCTATGCGTCATAATGATCACCGATTTGAATGGACTCGAGAACAATTCCAAAAATGGTGTCATGCGATGAATAATCATGAACAATATGAGCTTTCATTTACAGGCATTGGTGATCAACACGAGCTATATGGACAACCTACTCAAATGTGTATTTTTAGGAAAAAGGAGATGTGTATATGAACATCACGATACCAAGCACTGGGATTGTACTGCTAATTGGTCCATCCAATAGTGGGAAATCTACACTTTTACAGCATTGGGTAAATACAGGCATACTTTCTCCTTCAGAAATCATTAGTTCTGATACATATCGGACAATTGTTTCAGATACAAATTATATTGATTTTCAAGGTCATTCACAGGAAGAAGCAGAGCTTTTATATGAACAATATTTCGCAATCTCGTCACAAGCATTTGCCGTTATGGAGCGCGTCTTAGAGGCACGATGTAAGTTAAATAAATGTACCTTTGTTGATGCTACTCACTTAAAATCGGAAGAACGTCAGCAATATATATTACTAGGTAAAAAACTACATGTCCCTGTTTGTGCGATTGTATTGGATATTCCTTTAGAAGAATTACTACGTCGTGATACGTTGCGTAATGAACCTAGAGGGAGTAAACGTATTAAACAGCAGGCCCGATTATTGAATTCAGAAAAACGATTGATAAAAAAAGAGTCGTTTTTGAAAACGTATTTTGTAAAAGAAATAGAAGAGCTAACACTGACTAGACAAAAGTCCCTATTGTATCTAAAGGTAGAGGCAGGGCTTGATATTATTGGTGATATTCATGGCTGCTTTGACGAATTACTTGAATTACTTCAAAAGCTCGATTACGAAGTAAATAAGGATGGTTACTATATTCACCCACAAGGTCGACGCTTTGTTTCAGTTGGCGATATTATGAGTAGAGGGCCAAAATCAATCGAAACCATGGACTTTATTGAACGTCATATCTTGCGCGGGCTTGCCTATATGACTGATAGTAATCATGGCTGGAAAATCGCTCGCTGGTTAGATGGACGCCATGTTTCATTACAGCATGGGGATGAACTGGTAGAAGCAGAATTTTTGGACTATGAAAATACCTATGGAGCGGAGCAAACGGCAGCCTTAAAAGCTCGACTAGCAAAATGTTTACTATCCGCACCCTCCCATTATGTGCTGGTGAATAATGGTCTTGCATCCGCTGTTGTCACACATGCAGGAATCCGTGATCATTATATAGGCAAGCAATCAGCTAGAATTTCTGATTTCTGTCGATATGGAGATGTACAAGAGTTAGATATTTCTGGCAAGCCTATACGCAATGATTGGTTTACAGAGCATCAAACATCCCAGCTAATTATTTGGGGGCATGACCCAAAAATCAATCCCCTTAAACAAAATCGTACTTTGAATATTGATCAGGGTGTTGTCTTTGGTGGTCAATTAACAGCATTTCGGTATCCCGAACAAACAATTACCACTGTAAATGCCTATAAAAACTATGCTGGAACGCAAAACAATCCCTTAATCGAAGCGAAAGCAAAGCGGTTCGAGCCACCAAACATTGCGACATTTTTAGCAGGATTCGCTGTTGAAACCCCATACTTTGGTACAATACAAATTGACGGTCCACAGGCAAAAGCAGCTATCGACAGCGTTTCACACTACACAGTGCCCTTAGAGCAGCTTTTTTATATACCACCAACTATGAGTCCCACTCCACAAACTTCTGCTCTTGACAATACTTTAGAGCATCCTGCTGAAGCATTTGCTTATTATAAAAAACATGGCGTTCAAACAATGATTGCCGAGAAGAAGCATATGGGGAGCCGTGCAGTAGTTTTATTATTTAAGGATGCACATCTTGCCAAAGAATATATGGACACGGAAATGCTCGGTATTTTGACTACTAGAACAGGCAGACGCTTTTTTGATAAAGAGATGGAACATAAAATTGTTCAACAGCTTCATTCTGAACTACTTGAGAAAAACTACTTTGAACACTTTAATACGAATTTTGTTCTGCTAGATGCGGAGATTCTACCTTGGAACTTAAAAGCACAACAGCTAATTGATCAGCAATATGCACATGTCGCTGAACAAGCTCTGATGGACCGTTCAAAGCTTGTAGAGAAATTACAAAATACAACACAAATCAATGTGTCAGAATGGCTTCAAGACTATCAGCACTTACTTAACAATGCACAACAATTTTCAACGGTTTATCAAAACTACTGCTGGGAGGTTCAAGACACGTCAGCTATTCAAATAGCACCTTTCCATATATTAGCACATAGCTCAGAAACATATTTCCACAAACCGCATACATGGCATATGGAAATGAATCGATTCTTTGCCAAAAATTCTACGATCTTCATTGAAACAGACTATAAAATTATACATGACGAAGCCTCTGAACAGGAGGTCATTGCATGGTGGGAGGAAATGACTGCTGCTGGTCATGAAGGAATTGTGATTAAACCTGAACTATTTGTAACAACATATAAAGGCAAATTAATTCAGCCAGCAATTAAAGTTCGTGGGCGGGAGTATTTGCGCATTATCTATGGCATGGATTATTTACAAGCTTCAAATTTAGCAAAACTTAGGGAACGCAATCCAAGTAAAAAAATGAGGCATGCATTACGTGAATTCGCACTTGGACTAGAAGGAATTGAACGTTTTGTAAGAGGCGAATCAACCTCCCGCATACATGAATGTGTGCTTGGTACATTAGCACTTGAAAGCGACCCTGTCGACCCAAGACTTTAAAAATTCATAAGTATGTGAACTCTATCCATCATTTTGACTGTTCTATCCGCTGATTCGTGGATTCTATCCATCACTTTTACTCTTCTATCCACCGATACGCGATTTTTCTTAGACTGTAATAAAGCAAAACAGCTTGCTGGATAAATACCAACAAGCTGTTTTTTATTTAACTGCACGTATAAAAATGCGTTCACTTTCGTATTCAGGGGCATCATTTGTAAAATCTGCGGTTACCTCCACATGCTTGAAGCCAATTGTATGAAGCCATGTCATATATTGCTCAATTGGGAATGTACGTTGAATATGCTCCTCATCAAAGCGTTCATACAGATCACTTGCTGCATCTCTGACAAAAAACGTCATTTGATGGATAACAGAGTGCTCTAAATCACCTGGCTCTGTATGCCATACATAGCTAATATCGCCGTCGTCATACGTAAATGGACTATCTAAAAAAATATCATTCATTTTATATAGTGAATGAACATCAAAAAATAGTTGGCCGTCATCTTTTAGAGCATCATAAATTCGTTCCAATGTGGCATATACTGCTTTTTCTTGTATGACATAATTTATTGAATCAATAGCAATCGTTACAACGTCAAGCGCCTCAAAACCCTCTAATTCATCCATTGACATACAAAATAGGGGCACATGTAATCCTTCATCAGCAAATCGCTCTGCGGCAATTGAGAGCATATTTTCAGATAGATCAATTCCACTCACCCTGTAACCAGCCTTGGCAAACAACAGACTCAGCACACCTGTACCACAGCCAATGTCTAAAAGCTTAGGAAATTGATTACATGGTGCATGCTGCAAAACCCATTCCACATACTTATCGTAGGGGATATCGACTTGCAGCTCATCATACACGTGGGCAAAGCGTTCGTAACTACTCACTTAAGCCTCTGGCATGTCTAGCTGCGGTGCATCGCCCCATAGACGCTCTAAATTATAATAAGCACGCTCATCCTTATGGAATACGTGCGCCACTACATCTCCTAAGTCTACAAGAATCCAGCGAGCTGCATCGAAACCTTCGACACGACGAATTTCATAGCCCTCTTTTTCAGCTACATCCTGTAATTCACGCGCAATAGCTTGCACTTGTCGATCTGAGTTACCATGAGCGATGATAAAGTAATCCGCTAAAAGTGAAATACCTTGCATATTTAAAACGACAATGTCCTCCCCATGTTTGTCGTCAATTGCTTTGTAAGCTGCTTGTAATAAAGTTGAATTCATCCTTCACTGTCCTCTCTTTTCATCATATCGTTATAACATTCTATTGATAATGGATAAATTGGCTGTTTTGTATCGATTAGAAAAGCCAATGTATGGCGCACACAAGCACTCATTACTTTATCCAAACCCTTTTCCGCCTTTTTGCGAAGACGATCCACACCATCAAATTTACGGTTAGGCTCAATCATATCTGCTACAAAAATTATTTTTTCTAAACGGCTCATACCAGCACGCCCTGTTGTATGAAAACGAATAGCATTAAGCATATCCTCATCTGTTAATTCAAATTCACTTTCAGCGATATATGCACCTACTGGACCATGTAACAGTTCACTGCCCCAGCCAAGCAAATGAGCGTCTAATCTTTCAGTTCGAACAATGTTCTCCATCCATTCAATATCAGCATATTTTGCAATATCATGGAGGATAGCTGCTGTTTCTGCTTTTTTCTCATCCTCGCCATACTTTTTGGCTAATTCAATAGCTGTTTCCATAACCCCAATGGTATGAATATAGCGCTTTTCAGGCATACGAGGCTTAATCGCCGCTAAATACTGTTCGCGTTCCATAAAGACCTTCCTCTCGTATATACGTCTCTACCGCTTCAGGCAATAAAAAGGTAACTGTTCCACCAGTGGCAAGACGTTCACGAATTAGTGTGGACGATAAATCGATTTGAGGAACTTCCACCATTAGAATAGGGTACTCTGAAATAGCCTCTGTTCTCGGACGCTTGACCCCTACAAACTGCACAAGATTCATTAGCTCATTAATACAGTGCCACGTATGAAGGGAATCAATCATATCGCCTCCAATGATAAAGTAAAATTTTACATTTGGCTCTCTTATGCACAATGCAGAAAGTGTCTCATATGAATAGGATACGCCGCCCCTCTCAACCTCATACGACTCCACAGAAAAATGTGGATATGGACTTATAGCATGCTTGACCATTTCAAGTCTCTCTCCATCGCTTGCATCATGCCGAGCAAACTTATGTGGCGGTAGCGCATTGGGCATAAAGCGTACTTCATCTAAATCCAATGCATGAAGTACTTCATTTGCCATCATTAAATGTCCATTATGTGGCGGATTAAATGTTCCTCCCAATAAACCGATCCGTTTCATCATCTCACCTTACTTCGCTGCTTTCGGTAGTACAATCTTTTTTTGATTGCGGGATTCTTTATATAAAACAACTGTTAATCCAATTAATTGCACAAGCTCTGCATGCGCACCCTTTGCTAGTGCTTCTGCAACCTCATGCTTGTCCTCCTCACAGTTATCTAAAATGCGGACCTTAATGAGTTCTCGTACTTCTAATGCCTCACGAATTTGCTTCGTCATTTCGTCATTAACGCCACCTTTTCCTACTTGGAAAATTGGTGTTAAGTGATGTGCTTCCGCACGTAAAAAACGCTTTTGTTTACCTGTTAACATAAAAATTAGTATCCTCCTAATTGCGCCTTTAATTGCGCAATCATTGAATTTGTATTTGGGGATTCACCTAGCCAATACTCAAAGGCAATGGCCCCTTGATGAACAAACATTCCAAGTCCTGTGACAACGGTTGCTCCTTTTACTTCAGCTGCTTTAAGAAAAGGTGTCATTAATGGATTATACACAATATCCGCAACAATTGCGCCCTTTGTAAGATGTTCCAGTGAAAATGGCATAGAAAAATTGCCCGTAGCAAGCCCAGCCGATGTCATTTGCACCAAAATGCCGAAATCAGCTAGGGTTGCCTCAGCCTCTGTTAAGGATATAGCTTGACCAGAACCCATTTCATCAACAATCGCCTGTGCATTTGCTACTGTACGATTGGCAATGGTTAAATTTTCATAGCCCTGCTGCTGCATCGCAAAAGCAATACCTCGGGCAGCACCGCCAGCACCGATTAACAGAACTGGCTTGTCTTTATGTGACTTGCCAACAGCTTCCTCTAACGAGCGGACAAATCCAACACCATCAGTATTATACCCTTTTAATGTACCTTCCTTTGTTCGAACAACCGTATTTACAGCACCCATTTTTTCGGCTAGCTCATCTAGCTCATCTAAATAGGGAATGATCGCTGTTTTATGTGGAATTGTAACGTTCCAGCCACTTGCGCCTAACGTTTTCATACCAGCAATTGCAGACTCGAGGTTTTCAGATGATACATGCACTGGAATATATGTTGCATCTATCGACATTCCCTCAAACCAAGCATTGTGCATCGCTGGTGATTTTGAGTGCTCAATAGGATCACCTATAACCGCAAACCATTTCTTCATTTCCTAGTCCCTCTTCTCTACTTATCTTACTACATTATCAATTATGCCTTGGCATAATTGCGCCTGGAATCGGCTTTGTGCTTAGGTCTGCGTGATGCAGGTCAGTTAGCCGTTATCGCATGGATACGATGATTTTAGGCTAACATCCTTTATTAACTCCTTTTCGATTCCGTGACATATATCTGCCGCTGCCGCTATGCTTTCGATACAAAAAATACTTGCTGAAAGAAGTTAAATTAGTGATGGGCGAATAGAAACTTGTACTCCCTTTGGTGCATAAGCTGCCACAACTACATTTGCATGCTGTACCGTGATCCAACCAAGACCCGAAAATACAACATCTGTTTTCGCTTCTTTTATCGAAAACTCATGACGCACTAATGGTGGCAACTGATCAATAAAATTCTTAGTTGGCGGTGTAAGTAATTCACCCTTATGCTCTGCATATAATGTATCTGCCTTCTCCAGCTTTGTACGGTGAATTGGTAAATCATTAGCTACATGGACCGTAAATGCTGAACGTTCTCCTTGAATAAAATCAAAACGTGCAAGTGCACCAATAAATAAAGTTTGCCCAGCGTTTTGTTGATATACTTTCGGCTTTATTTCTTTTTTCGGCATAATATATTTCAATTCACTTGCATCGATATGGTGTGCCATCTGATGATGATTAATAATCCCTGGTGTATCATATAATGCACTACCATCATCTAATGGAATTTCAATCATGTCCAAAGTCGTTCCCGGGAAATGAGATGTAGTAATCACCTCACCCTCACCTGTAGCCTGTTTAATGATGCGATTAATGAACGTGGATTTCCCAACATTTGTACAACCTACAACATACACATTTTTCCCATTTCGGTACTCGTCAATGGCTTCCATCGCTTCAGCCATTCCTTTGCCTTTATGGGCACTTACTAAAAGCACATCGATAGGTTGCAGACCAAGAGCCTTTGCCTCACGTTTTAACCAATTAATTACTTTTTTCGGCTTTACTGATTTCGGTAATAGGTCAGCCTTATTCGCAACCAATAACACAGGATTTTTCCCAACGAAACGGTGAAGTCCTGGTAGCCAGCTCCCATTGAAGTCAAAAATATCAACAATTTTTACGATTAAGCCTTGCTGTGTTCCAAGACCATTAAGAATGCGTAAAAAGTCGTCATCTGTTAATGACACTGGTTGAATTTCATTATAATTTTTCAAACGGAAGCAGCGTTGGCAAATGACCGCGTCTTTTTCTAATGATGATGGAGGGGCATACCCAACTGCTGTTTTATCTTCTGTTTGGATTGTTGTACCACAGCCAATACAATTTGGCATTTCGTTCATTCTTTTTCCTCCCAAGTTATAATTCCTTTTCGTTTTAAATCATTGAACACGCGTCGTTCAATGAATCGATTGAATTTTGTTACGAGCCCATCAGATTGTGCAACAGGTTTTACAAGTACCGTATGCAAGCCTAAACGATTGGCACCCATGACATCCGTTAAGAGTTGATCTCCTACCATAACCACTTCATTTGGACGTAGCCCTAATTGAACAATGGCACTATAAAAGGCATTACGAAATGGTTTTTTTGCCTTATGGATATAAGGAATACCTAATGGCTCAGCAAAATGCTTAACACGCGCTTCATTGTTATTTGACGCAATAATAACACGAATACCTGATTCCTTCATGATACGAAGCCAAATAATCAGCTCTTCCGTTGCATCAGCACGGTCCCATTCCACAAGGGTATTATCTAAATCTGTAATAATTCCTTTAATGCCTAAGTCTTGAAGCTTTTCTGGTGTAATTTCAAAAATACTCGTCACAAATTCATCTGGTAATAAAAAATTATACAAAATAGCGACCCCTAATCTAAACGTATTATTCGACCATTATAGCATATTTGCAAATGCTTCACCCATTCGAATTGGGCTTCCTTGCACGACATTGTCCGTAAATTCAATTGCTCCTTTTTCAAATAACATAACGACCGTTGAGCCAAATGAAAAATAACCTACTTCTTCACCTTTATGCCACTTTGTTGTAGTATTTGTAAGGACAATCGAGTTGACAAAAGTAGCACCTACTTTAATAAACGCTATCTGCTGATGATTAGCCACCTTCAACTCTGTTACTTGACGATAATTATGGGAAATCGGTTTTTTTCCATAGGAAAGGCCAAGCTGATTCACAGGATAGGATTTTTGTCCAAGTGTATATTGTCTTAGCACTAATCCATCAATAGGACTATGAATACGGTGATAGTCAGCAGGACTTAGGTAAAACACAATAAAATGACCATCAGTATATTGTGCAGCACGTTCGTTGTTGCCAAGTAAATCTTGTAATGCATACGGCTTCCCCTTTACAAGAAATGTCATATCCCATTCGATACGACCAAAGGATTCCACTTTTGCATCAACAGGACTTGTATAAGTAGTCGGGTTTTGTTCAATTGGTCTAACATGCTCCAAAAGCTCTCTTGTAAAAAAATCATGTAAACTTGAAAATTGTTGTGGTTTTTTTGAAACTTCTTCAAGGTTAATATCGTATACCTTCATATAGCTAGGGATTATTCGTTTACTCCACTTAGCTTTTGCAATCGTTTGTAAAAGTTGAGAGGATTGCTTGCCATTTGTTAATTCAATCAAGCGTTGATATAATTTTTCTTTCATAAAACAAAACCCCTATCGATTAATTTAGACTGTCAATTTTTTCGCATTCGAAGTATAATGGTACAATATCTTAAGTGTAAAGGAGTGATCCCCCTTGTTTTTTTATCACAAGTTGGTGGATACCACGGTTAAGAAAATGAAATCGCAAGCAGCAAACTTCATTACAATCAGTAATATGTCCTTTGGTGGCGCAGCCATTATGGCTACATTACATGAATACTATAGCTACAGTGTCTTATTTATCTTTATTGCTGCCCTTCTTGATCGTTACGATGGGAAGGTAGCCAGAGCTCTCGGACAAGTGTCTGATTTAGGTAAACAGTTAGACTCTATGAGTGATATTATATCATTTGGTGTAGCGCCTGCATTATTAATGTATGAAGTGGTCTTAGTAGACTTTGGTTACGTCGGCATGATGATGACCGTACTGTATATCATCTGTGGTGCGATGAGATTAGCTCGCTTTAATATTAGTGAACCAAACGGCTATTTTACAGGGTTACCAATTACAGCTGCAGGTACTCTCTTAACTTTAACGTATTTTGCATCTACTGCGTTCCACCCGGCATTTTATCTTTTCCTTTTTCCAATACTAGCTCTATTGATGATTAGTACATTCACGTTAAAAAAAGTGTAACAGCGCATTTGCTGTTGCACTTTTTTTCATTTAACACAGTTTCAAAACATATACTGTCGAAAAATGGGGAAAGGATGAAATCATTCAATGAGCGGAATTTTTACATCTATGTTGCAGTTATGGCTTGAGATCCCAGCGTTACTTGGCTATTTAAAGGGGCAAACCTTCCATAAACCCTTTTCAAAAGAAGAGGAAGCTGCTTGTATTGAACGATTTTTAGGCGGTGATGAGCAGGCGCGTCTTGATTTAATAGAGCGCAATATGCGACTCGTTGCACACGTTGTAAAAAAATTCCATCCAAAACACGAGCAACTTGATGACTATATTTCTATTGGTACTATCGGTCTTATGAAAGCTGTAGAAAGCTATACACCTGACAAAAAAACTCGTCTGGCCACTTATGCTGCCCGCTGTATTGAAAATGAAATATTAATGCATCTGCGGACACAGAAAAAGGTGCAAAAGGATGTTTCCTTATTCGAGCCAATCGGCACTGATAAAGATGGCAATGCGCTACAAATTCGCGATCTTTTACAATGTGATGAGGAAAGCGCCACAGAAAAAATTGAGCATAAGGAGCATGTTGCGCAGCTCTATCATTATTTGCACATGCTTGACGAACGTGAACTCGAAATTGTGACTCTCCGCTATGGCTTAAACCAGCAGGATGCTCTTACACAAAAGGAAATTGCAGCACGCTTAAATATTTCGCGTAGCTATGTGTCGCGCATTGAAAAGCGGGCACTAATCAAGCTCTATCAATTATATAAACGAGACCAAAAGACTATTGAATAATTTATTGTAAATTGATGTTTCGAAAATAGCAATAAAATCTACAATATGCTCGGCTAGTATTCTTGTATTTTTTGTTACAATTACCAAACATAAATTGAGTTTTAGCAATCGTATCACGAAAGAAGGAAAATATATGTATGTAAACCTTCCGAGTATTTTTCGCACCCTTATACTGAAAAAACTTCCTTGCGATAAAAATATCGCAAGGAAGCTTTTTTCACGTTCCTATACAGTTTCTGAGAGCTCTGCTGAAATAAGTGAACCAAGTAAAGTTGTAATAATAACTACACCAGCTGTTAAAAATAACATCATGAATACCTCCCAATCAAATATGAAGAGATTTAATTAATGACAGTGTAGCATCCATTAAATTTTTTAACTGTGATTTTTCTCACACTACTAATTGTACATTGTGTCGATTATGTGTAATTTATCTCATTTTGAGTCTACTCAGTCAGTAAAGTAACTTATATCATTTCAATTGCTTTTAAGACGATTTGTGTTGAATGTTTTGCCGCTACAGGTAAAAATTCATCGAAGCTAATATTGGATTCTTTCCCTGCGATATCTGATAAAGCACGGATCACAACAAATGGTGTTCCGAATTGATAGCATACTTGCGCAACAGCCGCTGCTTCCATTTCAACTGCCTTCATTTGTGGGAAATGATGACGCACGGCTTCTACACGCACTGGATCATTCATAAAAGCATCTCCTGAGCAAATTAACCCAATACCAAATTGATGCTCCCCAACTGCCTTTACAGCCTCTTCAGCCACTTTCATAAGCTTCTCATCTGATTTGTAAGCTGCTGGCATTCCAGCCATCTGTCCAATCTCATAGCCGAATATTGTCACATCAACATCATGGTGTCGAACCTCGTCTGAAATGACAACTGCTCCTACTTCAAGTGCCTCATCATAGCCTCCAGCTGAGCCAGTATTAATGACTACATCTGGTTTGAATTCATGTAAGAGAATCGTAGTTGACATCGCAGCATTTACTTTACCAATGCCGCTTTTTAATAACACAACCTCTTTGCCATCATAGATTCCTGTTGTATATTCACTACCTGCAATTGTTGTACTTTTTCCATCTTCTAATGATGCTCGTAGTAGCTCTACTTCTTCTTCCATTGCGCCAATTACTGCAATTTTCATAGATATATTTCTTCCCTTCTTTATACTCTATTAAAAATAAACAAAAGAGTTATTTTCGTCAATAGGCGCCCTTTAATGTATTTAACTGCTCAAGCTTTACTGGTAACCAGCCCTCTTGGTCAACCCATTCCATACTAACTCTATACATTGCTGTTTTATCATTCGTTGAAACAGTTGCTATAGCCGTATTAGCGCTACCGTTATTTTGAATACGCCAAATAATCATATTGTCCTTTTCAATGCCTGTTGCAGCTGTAATTGTTGCCACCTTTTCTGCCCAGTCTACAGATTTATCATCGTATGAAGACACATGCTGACCTGCTTGTGTCGTAGGTGTAGGCTTCCAATTTTTATTGGTAACAACCTTGTCTACAATTGGATTATCAGATTTAGTTTCCTGAGCTTTGTCCTGTTCAGATGTTGGTTCTTCTTCCGCAGGTTCTTCCTTTGCGGGTTCGTTATCATCTGTGGTAGCATCCTTATTATCCTCTTTAGAAGGCTCTTCCTCAACCTCTCTATCATCATTCTTTTGCTCTTGTGCCGGCTCGTCTTTCACGGCTTTTTCTGCATCATCTTGCCATTTAAACACATAGGTAGCCGTGATAATAATTAATACTACAACAATACCAATTAATACATTCAATAGTTTATCTAGCTTTTTATTATGAGATGGCTGCAAATGACGACTGCTTCGAGTTTGTCGTTCACTCATGAATTCTCCCCCTCTCTAGCCAATATTTTATCAATTTCGACAGCACATGCAAAATATTTGTGTCTATTTCTTGCTTTCCATATATTGTGAAACACTAATCTTTATAAAATAAAAGCAGTTAACTTTCTTTTAGAAGAGAAGTTAACTGCTTGTACATATATAATTATTTTATAGAAAGAATCTTAACTTTCATTTCGCCGCCTGGTGTTTGTACAGCAACCTCTTCACCCTCAGCACGGCCAAGTAGACCTTTTGCGATTGGTGATTCATTAGAGATACGGAATTCCATTGGATCCGCTTCAGCTGAACCTACAATAGTATATGATTCCTCTTCAGTTGATGGTTTACCATTAATGATTTCTACAAATGTAACCGTTTTCCCAAGTGATACTACACTGTTGTCAGTTTCATCCTCAGAAATAATTACCGCGTTACGAATCATTGATTTTAATGTAGAAATGCGTCCTTCTAAAAAGGCTTGTTCTTCTTTTGCTGAATCATACTCAGCATTTTCAGAAAGATCTCCGAAATCACGTGCAATTTTAATACGTTCTACGATTTCCTTACGTGTTTCCGTTTCTAATTTCACTAATTCTTCTTCTAATTTTCGTTTACCCTCAGCAGTCATTGGGTATTGTTTTTCATTTGCCAAAGTCCTTCACTCCTTATTTCATCAATATAAAAACATAAAACTCGACTAAATGCCTATAACAAGCATTTAATCGAATTTTATTATTTTTAAACGTTTTTCAAATTACGCTTTGACCTAATAGTATGCATGCTTTTCAGAAATATGCACCGATAAGCATGTAAATATTGTCAATACCACTCTATCTTATTACAATACGTTGCCGGTTTCAAGAATAGTTTTAATTTTCGTTACCATTAAATCGATGGCTACTTCATTATCTCCGCCTTCTGGAATAATGATATCAGCATAACGTTTTGTTGGTTCAATAAATAGATTATGCATTGGACGAACGGCCGTTAAATATTGGTCGATGACAGAATCTGTTGTACGTCCACGCTCCTTTATATCACGCATAATACGACGGATAATTCGTAAATCTGAGTCCGTATCAACAAATAGCTTTATGTCCATTAGATCACGTAAATCTGCGTCCTCTAGCACTAAAATACCTTCTAGTATAATAACATCTACAGGCTCAACATGAATAACCTCTTTTGCTCTTGTATGCTGTACATAATCGTATACTGGCTTTTCGATGGATTGACGAGCCAACAATTTTTTTATGTGTTTAATTAACAAATCATTATCGAATGCTAACGGATGGTCATAGTTTGTACCTAAACGCTCCTCAAACGTTAAATGACTTTGATCCTTATAATAAAAATCTTGTTCAATTACAACCACTGAATGATCTCGGAAAACATCATAAATAGCATGTGTCACACTCGTTTTACCTGAACATGAGCCACCAGCGATTCCGATGACGACTGGACGCTTTGCTGCCATTAATTATTCTCCTTTCGCATCATGTTATGCGGTTTTAATGGTGTATCACATTTAAATTTAACAATTTGTAATGGATGACGGGCTGCATCTAAGCTATTACCGTCCTCATCCCATATTTCTCCCATTGTTAAACAGAAGTTTTCGATTTCAGGACCAAAGAACTCTACTTCATCACCAGGCTTAAAATAATTTCGTTGCTGCATTGTGACAATTTTTGACTCTTGGTCATGGTCTAAAATTAAACCAGCAAATTCATAGGTTGTTTTACGGCCATGAACACCAAACATTTGCTCCTCTAAGCCAGGTGCATCGTGGAAGAATGCTTCAGCCGTATCACGATTTGCACATTTGTCTAGCTCCTCTAGCCATTCACGTTTAATGTTGAAATTATCAGGATCTGCACAATAGGCATCTATTACCTTACGATACACGGAAACAACTGTAGCCACGTAGTGAATGGATTTCATGCGACCTTCAACCTTTAACGAATCAATGCCAAGCTCAATCATATGAGGAATAGCTTCAATTAACTTTAAATCTTTTGGACTCATAGCAAAAGGTGCATGATTGTCATCAAATAGCGCTTTTTCTTCGCCATCTTCTAATTCATATAAATCGTAGTCCCAGCGACAAGATTGGCAGCAGCCACCGCGGTTGGAGTCACGAGCAGTCATATGATTGGAAAGCACACAACGACCAGAATAAGCGATACACATCGCTCCATGTACGAATGCCTCAATTTCAATATCAACCTTTTCCTTCATCAGCTGCATTTCTTCGCCGCCTACTTCACGGGCTAACACTACTCGATGTAAGCCTTCCTCTTTCCAATACTGTACCGCCTTCCAGTTTGAAAGCGATTGCTGTGTAGAAAGGTGAATTTCAAGCTTGGGTGCAGCTGTGCGGCATGTTTCAATGATCAGAGGGTCCGCTACGATAATGCCTGTAACACCTGCAGATTCAATATCCTTTAAATATTGCTCTAAGCCGCCCATATTTTCATTATGAGCAAAAATATTTGTCGTAACATAAATTTTCGCACCGTATTTATTGGCGAATGTTACTCCCTCGCGCATTTCCTCAATAGAAAAATTATCTGCATTTGAACGTAAACCAAATTCCTGCCCGCCAATAAATACAGCATCTGCTCCATAATGAACAGCTATTTTTAATTTCTCTAAGCTACCTGCTGGGGCAAGCAGCTCTGGTTTTTTTGTAATGACACGTTTACCGTCAACAATCTCACGGATTTTGTCATTTTGTACTAACGCTAATGCCATGTCTTGCCCCCCTCTTAGTAAACTGTTTCTTTGAAGATAAAGCCTGTGTCCAGTGGTCTGATGGCTGACTGAATCTCTTCAATTTTTGCTAATAAATCATCTTTTATATCTTCATATGCTTCTTCTGACTCATCAAAATAAGCGTCGATGGCTTTGCGATAGGCTTCTGTTACTGTCACCACATATTCTGGTGTTTGCAGTACACCCTCAATTTTCAGAGCATCAATGCCACCCTCAAATAATTCACTTAGTTCATCAATAATACACATATCATTTGGACTGAAAATATGTGTTCCATTAACATCCTCATAAATTGGGTATTTATTATTTCGCTCATCGTCATGTAGGAACATGTTACGATTTTCATTACGATTTTCAATTTCCATTACTTTATCTTGATATAAGAAGTAATGCCCCAATAATGGACGCTTTGATTGGAACATACATGTCATACCATGAACTTGTACTTCAATCTCTAGTTCAGCATTTTCTTTTATTTCCAACACTTCATCTAGTGAAAGTTCACGTGCAAGTACTGCGCGAGTTGCGCCGCGTTTCCCCCAATAGTTTGCCGTAAACCAGTTTGTAGCAGTCGTTTCTGGATTCCAATGTAATGGAATTGTTACTCCTTGCTCACGACGAATAATTAATATCGCTGGGTCGCCGAAAATTAAACGATCCACACCGATACGCTGCATTTCTTTTAAATAGTCAGCAAGGGCGTCTATCTTTTCATTATGGAAAAGTGCATTGACTGCAACATAAACCTTTTTACCTGCTGCGTGTATAAGCTTCGTTGCTTCTTCCACTTCAACAACAGAGAATTCTCCTGCTAGACGTAGACCAAATTGTTGTTCACCAATTACAAAAGCATCTGCTCCAGCTTCTAAAAGTGCTTTTATATGTTCTAATGATTGTGGTGTTACAAGCAATTCTGGTTTTTTCATAGTAGTCACCTCTTCAAACATAGTAATAAACCGTCACCGACTGGTAAAAAAGCACTTGTATAATCAGGGTGCTCCATTATCCATTCCGTGAAGTTTTTTAAATTGCGAATCATTGTACGCTTACGACGCGGGACATCCTTCAAATCTAAATCAGATAAGCCATGCATATACATATTATCGATATACAAGACTCCCCCTGATTTCACTAGTGGGGCGTACTTTTCAAAAAAGCGCTGATATTGTCCCTTAGCTGCATCGATAAAAACTGCATCAAATGCTGTTTGAATAGCCTCATCGTCTACCTCTAAAGCATCGCCTTCAATGACCGTAATTCGATCTGATACGGTTGAACGTTTAATATAAGCTTTGGCACTTGTCACACGCTCTGGATCACGCTCTATTGTAACGATATTCACATTTGGCAAAGCCTCTGCCATTCTTAGTGCAGAATAGCCGATAGCAGTACCAATTTCTAAAATTTTTGACGGATTTTGAATACGTAGCAGTTGATTCAGTGCATCGATAGCTGCAAGCTGCATAATCGGTACATGATTCTCCTCCGCGAATGCTTCCATTTCTAAAAGCAGTTCATTACGTGGTTGAATAAATGATTGTATATATGCATCTGATAATTCCATTGTTAAATCCACCCTCATTTAAAAGGCAACAAGCATTTCGCCGTTGTCTGTACTTCATCATTTACACCAAAAAGAAAAAGACCAAACGTGATGTCTTGGTACTTCGCCATACAAAAATGAGCAATTGTTTGTTTATGCTCAAAACAATTGCCACCACGTATACTATATCCAGCATGAAAGTTCTGACCGTATGCGGATTTATCAAAAATCACAATTTATAATAGCACGAAAATAGAAGGAAAGCTATTTTTCTTTCCTTCTATCCATATGCATACTATATACTTTTTCTATTTACTCTGCCTTACGTAAATATTTTTCCACTTTTTGCAAATGCTCATCATAGGTTTTAGAGAAGTGGTTTACGCCCTCTTTATCCGCTAAGAAGTATAGATAATCTGTACTGCTTGGATTCAATGCTGCTTCAATAGAAGACTTCCCTGCCCCCGCAATTGGACCAGGCGGTAGGCCTTTGTTTTTGTAAGTATTGTAAGCATTTTCTACCTCTAAATCTTCATATAGCACACGGTTTTTATGAGAGCCAAGTGCATATAAAACAGTTGGATCAGTTTGAAGCGGCATTCCCTGATCAAGACGATTATAGAATACACTCGCTATAGTTTCTCGATCAGTTTGGGCAGTAGCTTCTTCTTCTAGTAGCGAAGCAAATGTTACTAATTGATGAACAGACATCTGTTTTTCTGCAAGTAAATCACTATAATTCTTCACAACCTTATTCATCGCCCCCACCATTTCTTCTACGATGGCTTCTAATGATGGCTTCTCTTCAAAATAAGAATAAGTTGCGGGGAAAAGATATCCCTCTAAATCATAGCGAATATTGTCAGCTAAAACTGCATCTGTCACAAGCTCAGGATAGTTTGCCATCATCTGTTGAACAAATGCTTCACTTGTTACTAAGTCCATAAATTCCTTTTGCGTATATGGCGTTTTCTTCTCCACAATATTACCGATTTGTTCAAGCGTTAAGCCTTCAGGAATTGTCATCGTAAAGACTGGCTTACGATATACCTTTCCTGTTTTTAAACTTTTGATTAGCTCATCTAGCGTCATTGCCTTTGTTAAATCATAATTCCCTGCCTGGAACTGAGATTCATTTTTAAACTTTGCATAATATTTAAATACCCGGGCATCTTTAATAACGCCTTTTTTCTCTAATAAGGCAGAAATAGAGCTTAAACTTGAGCCAATTGGTACTTCAACGGCAATTATTTTTGTTGCATCTGGATCCACTGGTTTGAGGGCACTCTTGACATAATTGTAGCCAAGGAAACCAACAATCACTAATAGTAGAACAAAAACAATAGCTATAATAGCAACGATTTTTCTCACGATTTTTACCTCAGATTTTCTTTCTTGCATTTTTGAAAACATTTCTTGTTTTTTTGAACCGTTATTCACGGGTTTCCCCCCTATCACTATCCAATATCATACTAGAAATCAACTTTCACGACAAACAGAAATCGACAATTCAGTAGAAATGGCTCACGCAAAAAATCTGCCAACTATTTTTGCTGGCAGATAATCTCTATGGAAGTCTTTCAGGGTTCATACTATAATTGAAAAGTTTCTTGCTTCTTATCAATCAGTAATCCCATCGCAAGTTGAGTAATAACCACATCATCTGCTGGAGGATTAAAGCGGCTGCATTGAACATCTCTAAATAGGCGCTGTATTTTGTTTTCCTTCGATAAACTTCGTCCACCTACAACCTGCATAGCTTTTGTTACAATATCTATCGCGTGGTTGCAAATAATATACTTCGCAATACTAACAGACTCCGATAGCTGCTCCTTAAGGGCTGGATTTTGTTCTACCTGCGCTGCAATACTATATAGAGTTCTTCGTGCAGTTTGATAAAGTACTTCTATTTCACCGATTTTTTGTTGAACATGGCTGGCATGAGCGATTGTATTTTCTAAGCTATGTGAATACGTATTTTTAGCAAAATCAATGGCATAATCTCTTGCTGCACCTGCTACTCCTAAGTAAACGGCTGGAATTTCTAACGAATAGACACGACCATCCGCTAAGAAACGATTGACTTCATTTAGGCGATGTCTGTATAGCAATGCTTCTTCTGGTACAAACGTATCATGAAAAATAATATCATGGCTGCCTGTCGCCCTCATGCCCATCGCATCCCATGTCTCAACAATTTCCACCTGTTCATTTTTAGTAATTAGAAACTCTGCTGTTAGATTTTCTTCTTCAAGATAAGCAATAATGGTGAATTGTTTTAAAATTGGTGCTAAGGAAGCAAATGCCTTTTCACCTGTAATACGATATCCCCCTGGCACCTTTTTAGCAATCGTACCAGGTAAACTTCCTCGAGAAATATTCCCTTTTCCACGTTCACTATTAATAATATTCAGTAGAGAGCCTTCTTCAACGGCTTTTCGGCTTAATTCTGCAAATATAGGCTCTGGCCATGTTTTCGCCTCACGAACATTCAAAAACGTTAATAAATGCCAGCCAACAGACAATGCAGTAGAAGCATCACCTCTAGCTAATTGCTCCTGTACTAATAACATTTCGTAGAGAGAAATTTCTTCTCCACCATATTTTTTTGGCACTGTTAATCGAAAATAACCTGCATCCTCTAAAATCTGAAAGTGCTCAAAAGGAAATTCACCACTCTCATCATATTGATTAGCTGTCTTCTCAATTTGTTTTGCTAAATTCTGAGCATACTGAACGAGTTTTTGCTCCCGTTCATTACGAATAAAAACATCAATCATCACTGTGTCACCTTACTTTTAGCAAATCGATTCAGCGGCTTTTTCAATCCTAAATGCTCTCTTAACGTTGTGCCTGTATAATCTTTACGATAAATGCCTCGCTCTTGTAGAATTGGTATAACTTTGTCAACAAAATCCTCTAAATCGCGTGGTAATAATGGAAATTGCAGCATAAAGCCATCTGCTGCTCGCTCTGAAATCCAACGCTCCATCTCATCTGCAATTTGAGTTGGTGTTCCGACAAAAGCATCACGCTTTGCAGGTCCAAATAGGCGCGCATATAAATCGCCAACCTTTAAATTTTCCTTTTTAATAATCTCTAAGTGCTCATAAAAGTGACTTTGTATACTATTGACTTCTGGAAATTCCACTTCGATAGCCGGTGTATCGAGTGAGTACTTTGAAAAGTCAACATTCCCCATGTACCCAGAAACAAATTTTAAGCTTTCATATGGATCAATCAACGACTGTAATTCATTAAATTTACGGATCGCCTCCTCCTCTGTATCACCTACGATTGGAGAAATTCCCTGTAAAACGAGAAGCTCTTCCTCTGTACGTCCAAATGGAGCAAGCTGTGCCTTTAATTGACGATAGTGTTCTTTCGATTTTTCAATTTCATCCCAATGGACAAATACAACCTCTGCCGTACGTGCTGCTAATTGTTGTCCCGGTTTAGATGCACCAGCCTCTACAATAACAGGCTGCCCCTGTACAGAACGTGCAATATTTAATGGACCTTTGACAGTTAAATAGTTGCCCTTAAACGAGGTTTCGTGCACTTTATGACGATCATAAAAGATATTATTGTCTCGATCATAGAGAAAAGCATCGTCCTCCCATGAATCCCATAATGATTGAACAACATCGATAAATTCCTCTGCACGTTCATAGCGATGATCATGCTCCCAATGCTTGTCACGACTGAAATTTAAGGCCGTTTCACCTGTAGCATCTGCTGTTGTCACTAAATTCCAAGCAACTCTCCCATCACTTATATGATCGATGGACATCAACTGTCTTGCTAGCACATATGGCTCACTGTATGTAGTTGAAGCTGTTGCACCAAGTCCAATTTTAGTGGTCGCTGTTGCTAAAGCCGTAATTTGAATTAATGGATCGAAGCGATTTAAAATATGCGGATGGGATTCATGATTAATAGCTAAACTGTCTGCCACAAATGCTATATCAAACTTTCCTTTTTCCGCAATCTGGGCTGCTTTTTGTAATGCTTTAATATCGATGCTTGCATTTGCTTGTGCAGACGGGTGCTTCCATGCAGCAACGTGCATACCTGCTCCAATTAAATATAGTGCTAGCTTTAATTCTCTTTTCTTAGTCATTATTAACATCCTTTCTAATATGAATAGAAATCCTTCCATGTTGCTAATTCATCCAGTGACATTTTCACCGGAATATAGTTTCCATTTGATATTTCTTTAATAAACTTAGCCGTTTCATCACGCTGATAAATTTCCACTATTTTTTTCAATGTTTCATTATTTTTGTCTTCTGCCTTTGCCACAATAACATTAATAAATGGCTTAGCTGTTTCACTCTCATGAATGATCGCATCTTTCAATAAAAGACCAGCTTCTACAGCCACACCATTATTTATAATGGCAAAATCAGCATCCTCCATTACCCTTGGCGTTGTAGCACCGTCAACAGGCAAAATTGTTAAATTTTTTGGATTATCTTTAATTCGATCTTCTCCGCCATTACCATCAAAATTGTCCGTTACTGTTAGTAATCCATTCTCCTGAAGTAGCAGTAAAGCTCTGCCCCAGTTGGAAGGATCATTCGGTACAGCGATCTTTGCACCTTCTTTTAATTCATCTAACGATTTATATTTGTTTGAATATAAGCCAATAGGTGCCATTATTGTTGTGCCAATTGCCTGTAAATCTGAGTTGTTGTTCGTATTAAATAAATTTAAATAGGCAACATGTTGAAAAGCATTAATATCTACTTCTCCCTCTGCCAGTGCTTGATTTGGATCATATTGCGCAGAGAATGTTACTAAATCGAGGTTAATATCTTCCTTGCTAGCCTGTTCCTTAATATACTCCCAGGTTTTCAATTCTGAGCTACGAATACCGACCTTCACAGTATCGTTTTCATCTGCTTCTGCACATGCCACTAGTAAAAATAGTAATGTAAAAAGTCCTAATAAATAGTTAAGTTTTTTCATGTTGACATTCTCCCTTAAGAAACTCTGCGTATTTTTCGTTCAAGACTGTTGCCGATGCTTTGAATAATCTGTACAAGTACTACTAAAATAACCACTGTTACCAAAATCGTCGCATTATCAAAGCGTTGATAGCCGTAAGTAATGGCAACATCACCTAGGCCTCCGCCTCCAACAGCTCCTGCCATGGCCGTCGCACCAATAAGCCCTATTGTTGCAGTCGTGACACTTAGAATTAAAGATGGAAAAGCTTCAGGCAATAGAAACTTTCGTATAATTTGAAATGGGGAGGCTCCCATTGCTTTTGCTGCTTCAATAATGCCCTCATCCACCTCTAATAATGAATTTTCTATTAATCTTGATATATATGGTCCAATATGCAAGACTAGCGGCACAATGGCAGCTGTCGTTCCAATTGCAGTTCCAACGAGTAATCGTGTAAATGGAATAATTGCAACAAGTAAAATAATGAACGGAATTGAGCGCAGTGTATTGACAATCGGATTGACAATCGAGAAGATTAATTTATTTTCAAGAATATGTCCCTTTCTCGTTACAACTAAGACCACTCCTAAAACGAAGCCTAAAATGGCACCAAAAAATAACGAAATGCTAACCATGTACAGCGTATCTAGAACCGCATCGATAATGATTTGAGTGCTCACTTTCACGTGCAACAACCTCCTCTATTTGAATATTTTTAGCCTGAATAAATAGAAATGCTTTTTGTATTTCCTTATCAGAACCAACGAGCTCTACGATTAAATGGCCGAATGGAATCCCTTGTAGCTCTGTGATATTGCCAAATAAAACATTGACATCAACAGCAAATTTCTTCGCTACCTGTGAGACAATTGGCTGACCAACATCTACTCCGATAAATTTTAAATTGTAAATTTTCTTAGAAGCATCTATACCTTTTAATTGCTCATAAACAGAAGACGGGATTTCATCACGAACAACCGATTGGACAAAGTTTTTGGTTGTCTCCTCTTTTGGTGTAGAAAAAATTTCAAGTACATTACCTGTCTCAATAATTCTTCCATTTTCCATGACAGCCACACGATTACAAATATCCCGAATAACCTCCATTTCATGAGTAATCATCAAAATCGTAATACCATATTCTATATTGACCTTCTTTAGTAACGCTAAAATCGATTTGGTCGTTTGTGGGTCGAGAGCAGAAGTTGCCTCATCACATAATAGGATAGTCGGTTTGGTAACGAGTGCCCTAGCGATGCCGACTCTTTGTTTTTGCCCGCCTGATAGCTCGTCAATATAGCGATCAGTTTTGTCCGTTAAGCCAACAAATGCTAATACCTCTTTCACTTGACCTTCCAAGTTCGATTTTTTTACACCACTTATGATTAAAGGCATTGCCACATTTTCAAATACAGTTTTAGAATGGAGGAGATTAAAATGTTGAAAAATCATGCCGATATTTTTCTTCTCATCTCGAAGCTGCCTTTTAGTAAGCGTAGTTAACTCTTTTCCATTTACAAGCACCCGCCCAGACGTTGGCTCCTCCAGTAAATTTACTGTTCGAATTAAAGTACTTTTACCAGCACCGCTAAAGCCGATAACACCAAAAATATCCCCCTTCTGAATCGTTAAATTGATATGATTTAGGGCCGTCACTGTTGATGTTCCTATCTGAAATTCTTTTGTTGTTTCAATAAATTCAATCATGCACGTTTACCTCCTTAGCATGTATGTTGTTTACAAAGCTTTAAAATGCGGGAACAACAGCACCTTTATACTGATCTTCAAAGAAAGAACGTGCCTTTTCACTTGTTAGCCACTTAACGACTGTCTGTATAGCTGGATCATCCTTTTTCTCCTTTGTCGAAGCTATAATATTGACATAAGGTGATTCAGAACCCTCTATAATCAGTGCATCCTTCATAGGGTTATAGCCCCCCTCTAAGGCATAATTCGTATTAATAGCAGATGCGTCTACATCATCTAATGAACGAACAAGTAATGGAGAATCCACACCGATAAATTGAATTTTTTTCTCATTTTTCGTAATATCTTCGACTGTATAATCACCTTTCTTCGCTTTATCTAATTCAATCAATCCATTATTTTGAAATAGTAGTAACGCACGAGAGAAATTAACAACATCATTTGGTACAGCTACCTTTGCATTTTGTGGCAAATCATTAATATCTTTTAGTTTTTTGGAATACACACCAAATGGCTCAATATGAATTCCTTTTACACTGACTAAATCCAAATGACTTTCTTTATTCGTCTGTTCTAAAAACGGAACATGTTGAAAATAATTAAAATCCAACTCACCATCTGCCGTTTGTTGGTTTGTTTGAACAGCATCTTTTATAATGGAAATATCTAGTTTCACTCCATCCTTTTCAATATCTTTTGCTAAATACTCCAATACTTCCGCATGAGGTACATTGGCAGCTCCTACCTTTAACGTTACAACCTCCTCTTTATCTTCCTCTCCTTTGCTTGTGCAGCCAGCCAACAAGCCTATTACCATTGCTCCTATTAACAATTTCCAACCTTTTCTCATACTATTACCTCCTTAATTAATCAACTTACTTGGTTTAATGTAAGACAAATCTTATCTATTTACTTCGAATTGGTCAATGCCTTATTTATTCTGTTTATTCAAAAATTCAGAAATTTAAATCTTAAAAAGCATAATTTCTCTCTTAAAATCACTTTATTCAATCGAAAGTGCAAAAATTTTATTTGCAGATAGAATACTTTTAGAGCATTGATAGAAAATTTCTATTAAATCAATTTTGCCTCGGCATAATTGATTCCAGAATCGGCTTTGTTCTGCTGAAAGTAGTTAAAAAATAAAAAAACTCTGAGTGGCTCACAACCACCCAGAGATTTTACAATTCGTTCAATACATCTTCAACAAATGCCCATTCTTCATCACTTTCAATTGGTAATAATTCTTCTATAGAACCGTCTTTGTCCGATAGGTATTGAGCCGCAAAAATATCTCGTTCCTCAATAGGTTCGTCTGTTGCAGGTACATATAAAACATAGGATTTTCCAAATTGTTCGGATGAAAATTTATGAATGACCTCACAGACTTGATCCGTTCCATCCTCATCTGTAACTGTGATTAACTGTGGCTCCTCTTCAAATTCATCAAGAAGCGTTAGCACAACCTCATTAATCATTTCCCATTCTTCTTCAGTTACAACAGGCATTAAATTGGTCATTTCTCCGTTATTATCATCGTACTCAAATGTCATAGCAGAAATATCTCCTGGAATTTCATTACCTGCTTCGTCAATTAATGAAAAGAGTACATATGATTTTTCCTCTGCATCAAAGGTAAAGACAACCCTGCATTTTTGTTCCTTGCCATTCTCACCTATAATCATAAATTCTTGCATTTCTTCATTCATTCAAATTCCTCCTTCATGGTCATTATGTTTAAAGTTAAAGGTACATTTGAGGATTAGGGTCATTGTTTTGTGTGGTGCAGTTAGTCTTAAATTGAGCGGGATTGGCGTCTTTTGATCACTTTCAGATCACTATTGAGCGGCTTCTCACTTTATTTGCTGACTTTCAAATTCGAATTGAGCGGCTCCCTACAATTTTCGATGACTGTCACTCCATAATTAAGCAAACTTCTATATGTCCCGCCAATAAAAAAGGAACAAGGGCTGCAAGTTGCGATCCTTGTTCCAAGCTTTAAGAAAGAAGATTAGTCTTCGTATTCATCCTCTAAAGCGTTTAATACATTCTCTACCATATCCCACTCTGCTTCTGTTTCGATTGGTGTTAACTCGCCATCTTCACCATTTTCAGAAGGAACGAATGAAGAAACGAATATTTCTACAGAACCGTCCTCATCTTCTTCTGCTCCTACCATTGAGTAAAATACGTAGGATTTGCCAAATTCAGGCGATTCATGAATGTGAATCACTTCACAAAGCTGTTCATTTCCGTTCTCATCAATCACTGTAATGTGTTGTACGTGTAATTCTTCTTCATGGTTGTGCTCGTGTGCCATGTGCTTGTCACCTCATCAATTAATTTTTGCTATCCAAATAGCCTTGTAAGATCATCACAGCAGCCATTTTATCAATGACCTGCTTCCGTTTTTTGCGACTTACATCTGCATCAATTAGCATACGCTCAGCAGCCATTGTCGTTAAACGTTCATCCCAAAGCTTTGCTGGCAGTGAAAAGGTCTCCTCTAAAAGCTTTTTATAGTTTTCAGATGCCTCTCCACGTGGTCCCACCGTATTATTCATGTTTTTCGGAAAACCTACAACAAATTCCGTTATAGCATATTCCTTTACTAGCTCGGCTATTCGTTCAATACCAAATTCACCGTTTGCTTCATCAATTTTTACGGTTTCAATACCTTGAGCCGTCCACCCTAACGCATCGCTTATTGCAACGCCCACGGTTTTTGACCCAACGTCTAATCCCATAATTCTCATTTCTAGTCCTCGTTATTCTTTTTAATATAAAATTTAACAAGCTCTTCTAGAATTTCATCACGCTCAAGCTTGCGAATTAAATTACGAGCATCCTGATGGCGAGGAATATACGCCGGATCACCAGAAAGTAAATAACCGACAATCTGATTGATAGGATTATATCCCTTTTCCTCTAATGAAGAATGAACTTTCAACATTACCTGCTTGACTTCCTGTTCCATTGATTCTTCTGGAAAATTAAATTTCATTGTTTGATCAAATGAACTCATGACCAGCACCTCGCTTTCAGAAATAAGGAGATGTGCAAAAAAGCTCATCTCCAATTTCTCTTTATTATAACCGATTTGGCGTATTAATTAAATGGATTTAACATAATCATACACAGAAAGTAGTGCTTCTTCAAGTTTTGTTGTATCTTTTGCACCTGCCATCGCCATATCTGGACGACCGCCGCCTTTACCACCACATGCCTCGGCTACCATTTTTACGATATTTCCTGCATGATAACTGCCGCCCACTAAATCTTTTGTGACACCAGCACAAAGCATTACTTTCTCGCCATCAACAGCTCCTAAAACAACAACTGCTTTATTCATTTTCACTTTTAAATCATCCATCATTTGACGCAATTGATTATTGTCTTTCGCTTCTACTCTAGTAGATAAGACTGTTACATCTCCAATTGTTTGAGCTGCGTCTACAATTGCCCCTGCCTGTGCATTCGCAATTTTTTGTGATAATGCTTCATTATCACGTTGTAATTCTTTATAGTCTGCTTGAAGCGCTTGTACTTTTGTCACAATATCTTTCGGATTTGCTTTTAATAAGGCTGCAGCATCGTTTAATAAAGCTTCCTCTTCTTTAACTGCTTCATAAGCCACTTTTCCTGTGACAGCCTCAATACGGCGAGTACCTGCACCGATTCCACCCTCTGAAACAATTTTGAAGAAACCTATTTCAGAAGAACGTTTCACATGAATACCACCACAAAGCTCAATAGAATAATCACCAATTGAAACTACACGGACAATATCGCCATATTTCTCACCGAATAATGCCATAGCCCCCATTGCCTTCGCTTCATCGATGCCTTTTTCTTCAATCACGACCTCTATATCATCCCACACTTTTTCATTTACAATACGTTCAATTTGCTGTAATTCCTCTTTTGTCACTTGACCAAAGTGAGAGAAGTCAAAGCGTAAGCGATCAGGACCTACATATGAACCAGCTTGGTTAACATGATCGCCCAACACGTCTTTTAATGCACGTTGCATAATATGTGTAGCTGTATGATTTTTAATTATTAAATTACGATCATCACGATTAACAACTGCTTCCACAGTATCTTCTACATGCATTTCACCAGATTCAACTACCACTGTATGGAGTGGCTGACCATTTGGTGCTTTTTGAACATCTTTAACAACAGCAGTAAAGCTATCATTTGAAATAATACCGTTATCCGCAATTTGTCCACCCATTTCAGCATAAAATGGTGTTTTTGCTAAAATAACTAACGCTTCTTGACCTTCAGAGGCAAACTTTGCTTCTTGTCCATTAACAATCATTGCTGCAATTTTTGTGTCTGCTGTTAATGTATCATGACCTACAAATTCGCTGGCAACTGTTAAATTTGCAAGAACCTCATTTTGTACTTGCATGGAATCTACATCTTGACGAGCTGCACGAGCACGCTCACGCTGCTCTTCCATTGACGCCTCGAAGCCTTCATGGTCTACCTTCATACCCACTTCTTCTGCATACTCTTCTGTTAATTCGATTGGGAAACCGTAAGTATCATATAAACGGAAAGCATCTGCACCTGGAATATAATCATGTCCTGCTACTTTTTGTGATTCAACGACTTCATTAAAGATAGCTAAACCACCGTCTAATGTTTCATGGAAGCGAATTTCTTCATTTTTAATTACACGTTGGATAAATTCACTTTTTTCCGTTACCTCTGGATAGAAATCCTCCATAATTTTGCCTACAGTTGGTACTAATTCAAACATAAATGGTTTTTCAATACCAATTTGTTTTGCATAACGAACAGCACGACGTAATAAACGACGTAATACATAACCACGCCCTTCATTTGAAGGAAGTGCGCCATCACCAATTGCAAACGCTACTGTACGAATATGGTCAGCAATTACTTTAAATGGTGTATTAATATCCTCTTCAGAACCGAAGATTTCATTTAAATCTACTTCACCAGGGCGCTTATACTTACGGTTAGCAAATTCCTCGATTTTTTCAATAATAGGCATGAATAAATCAGTATCAAAGTTAGTTGGAACATTTTGCACAACCGATACAATACGCTCAAGTCCCATACCTGTATCAATATTTTGCTTTGGCAGTGGCGTATACGTACCATCTGGATTATGGTTGAATTGTGAGAACACTAAGTTCCAAATTTCAAGGTATCGTTCGTTTTCTCCACCTGGATACATTTCTGGATCACTATCATTATAGCCATATTCTTCTCCACGGTCATAAAAAATTTCTGAGTTTGGACCAGAAGGACCTTCTCCAATATCCCAGAAGTTTCCCTCTAATCGGATTAAACGATCTTCAGGTATACCAATTTCGTTATGCCAAACATCATAGGCTTCTTGATCTTCTGGGTGTAATGTAATAGATAATAGTGCTGGATCAAAGCCCATCCATTTTTTATCCGTTAAGAACTCCCAAGCATAATGAATCGCTTCTTTTTTGAAGTAATCTCCAATAGAGAAGTTTCCAAGCATTTCAAAAAACGTATGGTGACGAGCTGTTTTACCAACGTTTTCAATATCATTAGTACGAATCGATTTTTGGGCATTTGTGATACGTGGATTATCTGGTATGACACGACCATCAAAATATGGTTTAAGAGTGGCAACACCGGAGTTAATCCAAAGTAATGATGGGTCATTAATTGGTACTAGCGGTGCTGATGGCTCATGATGATGACCTTTCTCTTTAAAGAATTCCAAATACATACGGCGAATATCTGCTGCTTTCATAGGATAAATTCCTCCTTATTAATTTTGTAAAGTTCACGATATGAATCCGCAAATAAGCATAAAAAAGCCCTCATCCCAATAAGGGACGAGGACTTGTTATAGTTGTCTCGCGGTACCACCCTAGTTGTAAGTAGAAAATACTTACCTCTTTAGCACTTGTAACGTAAGTGAACGGCAGAGATTAACTGCACTCTGGAGTAGCTTTCGGTATCTGCAATGTGAGGATTTTTTCAGCCAAGAAATCCCTTTCTTAACACCCACAAATACGTACTTGTTCCATCATCGTTTTTACTATTTTCTATCGAGCATTATAAAAAAAATATTTTGTTCTGTCAATTGGCACTAGTATGGCTAATCATCATTAAGCAATCATTTTTTTGAAGTATGCCCACATTCCCCAAGTAAATACGACTAAAAACACACTAATTGTAATCGTTGTAATTGGTGAATCCGGATATGGTAGTGGAACATTCATGCCAAAAAAGCTTGTAATGACAGATAGTGGCAACATAATTGTTGATATTACTGTAAGTAGATTAAGCTTCTCAATTGATTTTCCACTGATAATCGAAAAATAGGTATCTAAGGTACTGTTTACTAAATCTCTGTAAGTTTCCGTCGATTCAACAATTCGTTCAAGGTGGTCATTTAAATCTTTATAGAATGGAATATTTTCCTCACGAATTTCAAATTTCCACTGACCATTACTATTTGAAAAAATTCTTTTTTGTGGCATTATTGCCTGTCGAATGAATATAATAGTTCTCTTGAGAGCAAGAAATTCCTCTGTAACTATTTTCGGCTGATAATCATATATTTCCTCTTCAAGCTCATCTATGCGTGCTCTTATTCGTTCTAAAACTGGGAAATATTCATCAGTAATGCCATCGATAATTGTATGCAAAAGAAAATCGGTGCCTCTATCTAAATACTTCGTACTGTTTAAGCAAATATTTTCGATGTGACCTAGCCATTTAAGCTTTTGTTTATGAACCGTTACAACATAATTAGGACCCATAAAAATATTTAATTCAACTGTAGTTATTTCATTGCTGCTTTTTTCATTATAAATAGGAGCATGGAAAACAAAGAATTTATAATCACCGTAATTATTCATTTTAGGGCGAGAACCTTCGTTTAAGCAATCCTCTACAGCTAATGGATGGAAGCCAAAAATTTCTGCGATATCATTTAATTCATTGTAGCTATATGCATATAAATCAACCCATAATAAATCCTCAGCATGGAGACCAAGTTTAAATTCTTTCAAATTAAAATCATGATGTACTATGTTGTTTTCTTTTTTAAAATAATGGATTTTAATCATTGTTTTTCACCTCATGTTTTATTATTTAAGGAGAACAAACAGGCGTCACCTATTGTTGTTTCGGCGATAAGAAATCGACGATCCTTAATTGTTTATTTTTACTTTGTATTTGCTTACTCGGCTCAGGACTACTATCCATTTCTCATCACCTTCCTTAAATAACAAAAACACGCCTTCGATGAATGAAGGCGTGTTGAATACACATATCAAAAAAACAGCACAGTAAAGTACAGTACTTTGCTTTCTTACCTTCAAACGTTGAGTTTTAGCACTATGCGGCATAGGAAATTCACTCCAGCTACGTTAAAAAACACCTTATTTCGATGATTTCTGTTGACCCATTGGCGTCTCTCGACATTTTTGGGTAGTAGCGTATCTCCAGCATAGGAGCCTCACCTAACGAAGGGATCGTTATTTTTTTATTCCTGTAAATCATAATGCATTATGAAACAACTGTCAAACTGAAAAGTTTTAGGAACAACCATCTTTTAAAAAGTTTTCCACTCTTTCAATGTATTGTTCTCGATTATAGCTTTGATAAAGGACAGATGCTAAGCGTACAGGGTCACCAAAGAAGTAGCGCTCATAAAGTGTTTGCCTTGTGCCAAAGCTGCTCATTGTTAAATCCCAAGCCAAACGGAATTTTTTAACCCGCTCTTTACCGCCATCTTTAAATGACTGTAAATAATGTTCTAAGTCTCCATTATCCGTCAGAAATGCTTTTTCACTTGGAATGGACATTAATCCACTCGCACCAAGTATTTGGATGATTTCTGTAAAAGTCGGGTACACTTTTGGAAAAACATGAATTGCAACTTGTAATGTTGGATGATCTGGTCTGATAAAGCCAAAAGCATCCCTTGCTGCCTCAATTTCTGACTTCAACAATAAAGCCTTCATTGTCTCTAACGCCACAATAATATCTACAACCTTTTGCTGCACATGCTGGTAGGTTCCGATATTTATGGTATCTACAATCGATTGTACAACGCCCAAAATAAATTCTGTTTTAGCTATTTGGCGTGACAGCACTTGATGTAAGCTATAAGACTGAAAGCCACTGATGTTCATAAAGGTATTGGCAACTTCTAAATTTTCATAATAAAAGACGCGCTCCCATGGCACAATCACATCATCAAATACAACAATTGCATCCATTTCCTCAAATCGGCTGCTTAATGGATAATCAAATGTTGATTCACCACCTACAAAGGACTGCCTACATAAAAACTTTAAGCCTTTAGTATTACTAGGAATCGAAAATGCAAAGCCTTTTCCTTCGTCATAACCGTTTGTTGAAATCACAAGAAGTTCATCGGTAATTCCTCCCTGTGTGGCAAGTAATCTTGCCCCTTTAATGACTAACCCTTCACTTGTTTTGGCAACAATTTTAGCAGCAATAGTGACTTCCTCATTCTCAAAATAAAACTTCTTACGATTAACTTGTGGCTCTATAAAGGTATGGGTCATCGTTAAATCATTTTCGCGAGCATGCTCATAAAATCTCAGTAAATGCTCAGGAAAACAATTTGGTTTATCTTTTAAATAATCAGCAGCTGACGCAAGTGCCATTAATGTCGTATTCATGTAATCTGGACTTCTTCCCATAAGGCCATGAGTCGATAATGCCCATTCTCTTGCGGCAAGACGTCTTTTTACAAGATCCTCGACCGTCAATACCTGTAGAAAAGACATCCCGACACGATGGTCACTAGTCGGTGATAGATAGGTCATCGTGTCAAGTAATGCCTGCTCATTTTGCAGATCAAAGAGTCTTGCCTGACTCTGCATAACCCCCTTAAATGCTGGATGCTCCGACACCTTCCCTGTTACAACTTCACCATCAATAGAAATATACGTTTGCAAAGCATCAATACGATCAATATATTGCTGTCCTGTAATTACTGGCATGCAATCACCCCTAAATATTCCAAATATTTTATACTCATTTAGTATATGAATTTTCCCAATTTTAGGTTCCAGAGTTGCCAACTGTATTATAGCAATTCATTAATTAAAAATAACTGTATCACTTGATTGATACAGAAAAGAATTTGCTTATATTGCTGATTTTTCAGTTACTTTAGATAAAAGCGATTACAATAAGCGGTTTTTTAGCAAGTTCAATTTTACGTCACATTCATAAAAAAGTCTGTTTTAACTAGTACAGAGTTGCTAGATTTTTACTTCATGGAGGTGTAAGATAACCTCGTAAACAAAACAAAAAACATCTTTCTTCAAAGGAGAATTATAGATGAATCATAAAATCATTGCATATGTCGAAGAATTAGAAGCTGCCTTAATGAATCGAATGGAGGATCATAATGAAGAAAATCTTTTATTTTCTATTGCTTCCAATTTAATTGCTCAAGACAAAGCTCAATATAATAATGTTTGCCAGGCATATGAAGTTGTCAAACATCACATTGTAGGCATTCACTAATCACCTTTAAAGCATAGTGAAAAACTAAATGGTCAAGGGACTCTTTTTGAATATTTAGTCAAAATGAAGGTGATTTCCGTTCCAGGTTACTCGCTTTGCCGCTGACGCTTCGCTTTCGCGCAGAGCAAGGCTTCCTGTGAGCGAGCGACGAGCCGCTTCCTGCGCTGGAGGAACGAAGACTAAGTGCGTCACGTCCTGTGACAATTTATCTGTGCGAAAGCGTAGCGACAGCAACAACGCCTTCGTGACCAACATCGTGTTGGCCTCAGTTTCTAGTCTGTCTCGCTATCCCACGGGAGTCGGGTAGCCTTGCACTCCAATCTGCAATATGTAGAACTTTAAATATTTTCTTCCTTCAAAAGTAAAGTAAAAGCATATTACTCACCATCATTAAATGGATAGAATAGTAGTACAATTCTACAGCTTTTAACCTACATTTTATGCATAAAACTACTTTGTAACTTTACACAAAGTACTGCTCTGCTTTCGCATAGAAAAATGTTATCAAAGCCCCATTTTTGCACAATATAATGATGGCTAAGACTTCAAACTTATCACTATACATTTGTGTGAAATGCCAATAGAAAATACGATGAGCAATGGTTGATTGGAGTGTAGACTGAGTGACTCCTCGGGGATTCAGCGTCACAGATGAGACTCTGGAGCGAGCAGATTAGGGGAACGAAGGCTAAAATCGTCACGTCCTGTGACAACGCCTTCGTGACCAACCTCCTACTGCTGCCGCTTCGCTTTCGCGCAAAAAACATCTGTTGCCCCAAGCGGCTCATCGGACGCCCCCAGGAAGCTTTGCTCTGTGCGAAAGCGAAGCGACAGCAACAAAGCACTCAGTCGGAACGGAGATCAACCCTCGTTTTGAAAAAGGGCTATACTTTTTAATTTGTCACCTTGATTTTATTGACATAATAGTATTTCAACAACCTGAAAAGCGCGAGCAGTATTTGCTTGCGCTTTTCATAGTGTTGAAATAAGATTATGTCAATGAAAATGCCACAAATTTTTTGTGGCATTTTTATGATTCTATTTGTTTTTTTAAACAGATTCTTCTATAATTTCATGTGTTAGGTGTAGACCAATTTGCTTGAGTGAGCGGAGTTTGGTCCACTTTTTCAAGTTTTGTATGATGGCTGTCATCAAAACTTGTCTTTTTACTTTTTGGACTCCACGGTAACGCGCATAGCGTAAACCGTGGAGTTCTTTACTATGTGCGAAACTAAGTTCGACAGTGGATGGACGTACAGAACGAAGGATTTTCCCCCGATACGACAAGCGTTGCCCTCGTAATTGATTATAAATTTCTTGGTGAATCGAAATTCGTAACACACGGTCTTCGTTTTCCCTTTTTACAAAAGG
>NZ_JBNNMG010000023.1:0-64762 GCF_050272555.1 Lysinibacillus sp. NPDC047702
ATCCCCTTTCGTACGAAGTCGGTTGACCAGACCTGATTTCATTGTACGGCTGGGGGTTTTTTCTTGTCCATAGCTAGAAGCTCTTTAGAACCCCTCGCATAGCAAGGGGTTTTCAAAAGATACAAAAAAAACCCTTTTAGCAATGGACTAAAAGGGATTTTAACATTTATTTCTGCCAATGATTCAGTTCTTTTAATAGCTCCGGTAGCTGCAATTTCTTTACATCAATCGGTGGTAAAGCTTTGATAAATTCCTTACCATACGATTTTGTCGTAACGCGACGATCCAGCACGATAAAGGCTCCTTTATCTTGAGACGAGCGTATCAGACGGCCAAAACCCTGTTTAAAGCGCATGATGGCTTCAGGTAATGATAACTCATTGAAGGAATTGCGACCTTGTGCGGTAATATGTTTTGCCCGTGCCTTAAATATAGGCTCTTCTGGAGAGGAAAATGGCAAACGTACCACAATAACTGATGCGAGCGCGTCTCCAGGTACATCCACGCCTTCCCAGAAGCTGTTGGTGCCAAAGAGCACAGCATGACTAAACTTTTGGAATGATTTCAGGATTCGCATGCGACTGCCTCCTGTTACGCCTTGTGCAAAAAGCATATAATCATCAAGAAGTTCACTGTCCTGAATCAACTCTACAGTTTTACGAAGCATATCTTGTGCAGTAAAGAGCACAAAGCATCGCCCCTCTGTCATACGTACTGTTCGAGTAATCGCGTGGGCAACCGCTTCAATATATTCATCCTGTGATACATGTTGAATATCAGGCATATCCGTGACAATATAGGCTTTGGCACCAGCATAATAAGCTGGAGGTGCTTGTAGCTTTGTGACTTCAACGCTATCAGTAATACCAAGCTGCCTTGTCACAAATCGCTCATTACCTGGCACCGTTAACGTTCCTGAAGTCCAAATTATACTTGCTTGCTTACGAAGCGGTGCAAGCACTTTTTGGATAATTGGCGTAACATTTACTGGCTTCTTAAAGGCATGAAGACTGCCTGGAACACTTCGTACATCAAATTCCAGCCATACAGAATTTTCAGTCTGAGAGGATAGGAAAATTTCTTCCCATTCAGCAATTTTCACCTTCATCTCACGAATCCAATAATGCCACTCCGATAATAGATAAAGCTCATTATTGTCCAATTGCTCAATATTATTCTCAAATATCTGACCAACTTCTGTCGCTAAATCAAGCCACTGCTGCGTAAGCTTGATCACCTTTAACAGTGGTTCTTTGGTTAGTGGCACATCCTCTAAAAATAAGGTGTATTTGCTACTTGCCTGTTTCCTTTTGATTTGCTGCTGTATTTGTAGAGCAGCTCGCTGGATTGTTTCATCAAATGTACGTTGCAGGCGTATAAATTGCGTATCTAATCGCTGTAAGCTTTGCATTGGTACTCGTTGTCTTTTCTTAGCAGCTTGACTAAATTGCTGAAATAATGCAGTTTCCTCCATTGTGCCAATTTGACCAAAAATATACTTCCACTGTGTATAGGAGAAGACAATTTCATCCTGCTGCATTGTAGCTTGTATAAATTGATGAGCTTCATCAATAATCCACCCATCAATTTGAGTAAAAATTGGTGTTTGCCGTACTAAATCACTGAGCACCATAGAATGATTGGTCACAATGCAATCAGCAGTTTCACTATTTTTTAATGCTTGCTCATAGAAATCAAAGCCCCTTGCTATTTTCTCATCAGGCATTTTACGGATTTTCTCGATAAATAATTGCCCTCCACCTGAAACATTGAGCTCACTCAGGACGCCAGTTTCGGTTTTAGTAAGCCAAACTAAAATCTGTAAAATCGTAAAAGTATCATCATAGGATTCATCTGCGTAGGCCATACATTGCTCAAAGCGTGCAACATCAATATAATGCTGCATCCCCTTTAAAACAGCAATATTGACTTTTGTACCAAGAATTTTTTCAATCTTTGGTAGCTCCTCCTCTACAAGCTGCTCCTGTAAGTGTGATGTATATGTGCTTATAGCGATTTTTTTATTCACTGCTTGCGCATATAAAATCGCAGGTAATAAATAGCCCACTGTTTTACCAATACCTGTGGAGGCTTCAATGACACATTCTTTTTTTGCATTCAAAGCCTGCCAAATTGTATCCATCATGCCAAATTGTGCAGGCCTTTCCTCAAAGTTTGGCATAGTCTTTGCCATTAACAATGTTTTTTCAGCTGCTGTTTGTGGAAAAGATACAATTTTCGCATTGCTAGTTTGCTGTTTTCGTCCAGCGCATATCGCTAAATTTCGGTAGTAGGAAACATTTTCATTACTCGTTACATGCTGCCGTTTAATTTGAAGAGCCTCAAAAAACAGTTGGGATATATTTGATTTTAATCTAAATGATCGTTTATGCATTTGCTCTAGGGTTAGCTGTGGAAGTGCGAGTAGCTCCTTCCAGCAACATTTAAAAAGTTCGGCTGTTGCCAGAGCATCATCATCCGCCCGATGTGCATTCGCTAATGGTATATTTAAATCTGCTGCTAAATCACCTAGCTTAAAGCTTAGTGACGTTGGAAACAAGATTTTGGCAAGCTCAACCGTATCCATCTTTTTGCCCTGCCATTTCGATAAGCCAGCACGCTTAAATTCTGCTTGTAAAAAGGATAAGTCAAAATCTGCATTATGCGCGACAAACACACATTCAGCAAGCAGTTCATATATGTAGTCGGCATGTGCCTCAAACGGCAATGCATCCTTTACATCCTTATCCGTAATATGCGTTAAATCCTGAATAAAAGGCGGAATAGCTTTACCAGGATTAATAAACTTTGTAAAGGTACGCTCAATTTGCCAATCTTTCATAATTACAATGGCGATTTGAATCATTCGGTCCCCATTTGCTGGAGAATGACCTGTTGTCTCCAAATCAACAATTGCATATTTTTGACTTTCCATCATACATCTCAACTCACAGTTCACATTAGATAGATGAATTTTATCATATTTTTGGTTTAGCAGCATCCCTTTGCCTTTTACAAGTAAACATAAAAAAGAAGCATGCACAATTTGTACACGCTCCCTTTTATACTACAGTATTGTTGCCTCTGGCTCATGGGTAATCATTTCTTTTATCGAATTGCCCTCACCCATAATTGCCACAGTTGGCTTATGCTCTTTGGCCTCTTTATGATCTACATACACATAAGAAATAATAATGACAATATCTCCACGCTGTACTAGACGTGCTGCTGCCCCATTGACACAAATAACGCCTGATCCACGCTCTCCTGCAATAATATAAGTTTCAAAGCGTGCTCCATTGTTATTATTGACAACATGCACTTTTTCATTTGGAAGCATACCTACTGCATCTAAAATATCCTCATCAATTGTAATAGAACCAACATAATTTAAATCTGCTTGTGTCACTGTTGCACGGTGGATTTTACTGTTCATCATCATTCTCAACATTTTATAATCCCTCTTTCACATTAAAGATACAATTATCAATTAAACGAGTGCTACCAATATAGACAGCCGCAGCCAATAATACTTGCCCAGTGTTAGCAGTGACTGGTGTTAAATCTGGATACGCTAATAGCTCCAGATAATCTATTTTGCCACTTGTCTTTGCAGCAATATGTGCTTTTGCCTTCGTAAGAGCGGTCTCTGCATCTCCATTCGTTAAGAAGCTATCGCGGGCCAGCTGTAGTGCTTCATAAATGGCAGGTGCCTCCAAACGTTCTGCCCCATTTAAATAGACATTACGCGAGGATTTTGCTAAACCATCCTCCTCACGTACAATTGGAACGACTTGCATTTCTAACGGATAGTTAAAATCACGAACCATTGTAGCAATTAGAGCAACTTGCTGTGCATCCTTCTGGCCGAAATATGCTTTTGTTGGTTGTACTAGGTGAAATAATTTTGATACAACCTGTAAAACGCCATCAAAATGCCCAGGGCGACTCGCGCCACAAAGAATGGTTGCTTGTTTACCCGCATGAATACGAATGCCGCCATCATAAGGATACATTTCCTCAACACTTGGTGCGAAAACGATATCTACCCCTGCTGAAGCTGCCAATTCCGTATCTCGCGGCAGGTCTCGTGGATAGCTTTCAAAGTCTTCGTTTGGTCCAAATTGCGTTGGATTAACAAAAATACTCATTACAACTACATCATTTTCAGCACGAGCTGTCTTTGCAAGAGTTAAATGTCCCTCATGTAAGTAACCCATCGTTGGAACTAGGCCAATTGATTGTTGATCTCGTTTTATTGCTTGGATTTCAGCCCTTAGTGCTTGAATTGTTGTGACTACTTTCATTACTTTACGCCCCCATATAGCTGATCCAATGCTTCCTCTTTCATCGTGAAGAAATGCTTCGGCGCTGGGAATGTTCCAGCTTTCACTGCAGTTACATAATCTGCAATTCCACGACTTGCCTCGTTCCCCATATCACCAAAACGCTCTACAAATTTTGGTACATGATGGGAGCCGTAGCCAAGCATGTCATGATAAACCAATACTTGCCCATCAGCCTCTACTCCTGCACCAATGCCAATCGTTGGAATGATTAGATTAGCAGATAGCAACTCTGTAAGCTGATGTGGAATACATTCGACAACAACAGCACAAGCTCCAGCCTCTTGGCATTTTTTTGCATCTTCTAGTAGCTTCGTTGCCTGCTCTGCGGTTTTACCCTGCACCTTATAGCCGCCTAGTACTCCTGCCGATTGTGGAAGTAACCCTAAATGAGCTACCACTGGAATACCAGCTGACGTTAATTTACGTATCGCTGGTATAACTTCATCAGCCCCTTCTAACTTTAGTGCATCCGCACCCGTTTCCTGCATCATGAATACAGCTGTTTTCAACGTCTCGTTTACATCACCGTGATAGGAACCAAACGGCATATCCACAACGACAAATGTATCCTTTGCACCACGGCGCACTGCTTTTGCGTGATGAACCATATCTGCTACAGTTACTGGCATTGTAGAGTTATAGCCCAGCACCACCATTCCTAGTGAATCGCCCACTAGAATCATATCAACATCCGCTTCCTCCGCGAATCTTGCAGCAGGATAATCATATGCAGTCAGCATGACAATTTTCTCACCTGCTCCCTTCATCTTTAAAAAATCTGAAGTAGTTTTCATCATGTAGTCCTCCTTTTTTTAAGGAAAGAAAACAGAAAAAACCCTTCTGGTCCTAAATTGGACAGAAGGATAGTGTTTCGTTCATGGTCAAAATTACCTCCTACATTGCAATTTCCATAAGAGGCAGTAACTTGATTATTTTATAGGCATACTTAATAGCCTATATCTGAATCAGGTTCCATTTTAGAACGTTCGTTTTCTTCCGTCCCTGTCTCTAAAAGATCAAGGCAGATATTTATTAGAAATAAGTCTTACGCTTTTGAAGGTGCCGTTCACAAAGGATACTGCCCTTCAGCACATACTATAACAGATTTCCCTACTAATCTTCAATTATTATTTTCTTATAATTACATCTACTTTATGATTTCAGTGTAAGAATCTTTATGTTCTTACTATGAGAAAACTCTTTTTTCGATAGGCTTCAAAAATTGTGAAAAGAAGGAAGGCCAATAAAAAAGTCCATAAGCCAGATGTCATATTTGTAACTGGAATAAAAACATCCCAAAGGGAATTAATGAAAGCATGGAAAATAATACAGAGAAAAATACTTTTAGTGGAAAGATAAATAATGGTTAATAAAAAGGATAACGCCAAAGCAGTTAAAGTGAACCAAAGGAAATTCATATTTATTTGATTAGAGCCCACGACAAACCATAATGGTAAATGCCAAATTGTCCAAATGGCGCCTACCATAAATGTACTGAGTAATGGAGACCATCTTTTTTGCAAAGTTGGCTGTAAAAATCCACGCCAGCCTATTTCCTCTAAACCTCCTCCAATGATCATAATTGGAAGTTCTATTAATGCTAGATATAGTGGTTTTTCCATTACAGCTCCACCCCAGAGAGTTGGTAAAAAGCAAGCGATAAATGCCAAGCTAATAACAAATATGTACCACGATAAAGGGTGTTTAGCATTTTTTATATTATGGACAAAAGATTGAAACTCTTCTTTCGTTGAATATTTCTTTTTCAACCAAATCTCACAAAATGCTGGCGTGACACCTCCTAGAATAAATAATATCATCGAAATCGCATTACCAAATTTTAAAAGATTTAGCTGTGTTAAGATGGCTAAGCCTCCCCATAAGAACCATGATGTAGCAAAGGTAAGTACTAAAAATCTTCTTATCTCTACTCTCAATGCTCTGTCCTCCCTTCTTTTGCACCTAGTAGTAATAACACAGATTTACATAGTGTATTCATCAATTTAATTTCATCAAACTGCATTTGATCAATCGGTAAAACGCCATAACATTTTTGCAATAAAACATCCCTAACAATGCCATCAATTGAGGTGACCATAAAGGTAGATAGGTCCTCAATCGAAATCGTTGGCTGAAAGTAGCCTGTAGTTATTCCCTTATGAATGACATTAGAAATATTGTGCATTAAATATTGGCCACTTTCATTCTCAGTGATGTTTGACAAAATTTTCTCCTGCCTTGCTGGATTGTTTGCAAATAAAATGGTGAGCTCAAATTGGAATTTTCCCACTGTTGATAAGTTTTCCTTTATATACTCTCCAAGAAAATTAAATAATTGAATCATTGATGTTTTGGGTGAATCGTTAGTTTCCATTATTTCATCAACAACATGTTTATAATCTGCGTTAGCATTAGATTGGTTTATGACCTCAACAAGTATTTCATCTAAGTCTGAATAATAACGGTAGATTCCCCCTTGACTCATACCTGAGGCTTTAATAATATCTCTCATCGTAATATCGTAGAGTGGCTTCGTTTTACAAACAGTTAAGGCAGATTCTAAAATCCCCATTTTCTTTTCCTTTACATATTCTTTGCTTACCTTTGGCACCCTATTATCCTCCTTTTCACAAAAATGACACTAGTATCATTTTTAGATTACTTTAACCAATTTTTTATTTCAAGTAAAATGACAGTATTGTCATTTATTTTTTATAAAATTTGACAAATCAATACTATACATCATATAATATCCACATACTATATGATATATAATATAGAACCTTGTATAAGTAAACATCGAGAGGTGGGAAAAGATGACATTTCAGCTTGGCTCAGCTTTGCTTGATGCTTGTGTGCTTGCTATTGTCGATAAAGAGGATGCATATGGCTATTTATTAACACAGCAAGTTCAGTCTGTGATGGATATTTCAGAATCAACGTTATATCCAGTGTTACGTCGATTACAAAAAGCAAACTACCTAACAACCTACGATCAGCCGTATCAAGGTAGAAATAGACGGTATTACCAAATTACTGAACAAGGTCGAATACGATTACTAGAGCTTTTAAAAGAATGGAAACTCTATAAGGAAAAGGTTGATTGTGTACTTTTAGGAGGTAATGTAAATGGATAGAGTAAGCTATTTAAAAAAGCTTCGAGGAAAATTACGTCGGCTTCCTGCCCATGAATTAGACGCTGCACTTGCCTATTATGAAGAATACTTTGAAGAGGCGGGAGAGGAGAATGAACAAAGGGTAATCACAGAACTCGGCTCCCCTTCACAAGTTTCCTCACAAATATTAGCTGATTTTGCACTGAAAGATTTAGAGACTTCTTCAGAAAAGTCAGCTAAAAAGAATATGACAGCCCTTTGGCTTATTATTCTAGCTATACTATCAGCACCACTTTCTCTGCCATTACTTGCAACGGCTATTGCACTTATTTTTTCATTAGGTGCGGTCATTATCAGTTTTATCTTTGCTATTGGAGCTGGCATCATCAGTATTTTTTTCGGTGGAATTGCGGCCCTTGTTTCAGGCTTCTTCATTTTAACAGAGGATTGGCCCACTGCTTTGCTCTTTATGGGGGTTGGCTTTATCATAACAGGCTTGGGTGTTTTACTCTTCCCAATCGTCGCTCGTTTTATCAAGAAAATCGTCCTTATTTCGGTTGAGACATTGGGGAGATTATTCCACAAAATAACGAAAAAACGAAAAGGAGGTTTGTAAATGACTTCCAAAAATACCCTTTTAGCGATGACAATGATTGCGTTAGGTATATTATTAGCAGTAGTCGGCTATTTTTCAGGTGGTCGATGGTTCTTTATCAAAGATGAGGATGGTCTGCATTTACCAGACAATAATACATTAGTCAGTCAATCATATGATTTGGATGCATTTACGAGTATAAATATAGTGAATGACTATGGCGATATTAACATTATCGCGAGTGATAGCGACTATAAATTAGAAGCAAATGTACTTGAGCAACAAGATATAACGTATCATATTGAAAATGGAACCTTGACGATTGAAGCAAAAGCGAAGAAAAAGAATCGCATGCAATTTGGTTTTGCTAGCTTTTCTACTCCTTCTATCAAACTCTATGTTCCAGCAGATAAACAACTAGATTTGATTGTGATAGACAGTAAATTCGGAGATACTTCCCTTCATGATTTACATTATCAACAGCTTAATCTTATTCAAGATTATGGTGATATTACATTTGCTAATACCACTGGTGAGAAAACCGAGATTACCCAGGATTTTGGTGATTTAACGCTCCAACAATATTTTAGTAACGGCACCAGCATTAACAGCAAGCATGGTGATATAAATATGGATGGAACTTTAAATGGTCAAACCACTATTACCTCTAGCTTTGGAGATGCAACGCTTCACTTACTGAATAAACAAAGTGAAATAGGTTATGAATTAAAAACAAGTTTTGGTGATGTTTCGATCAATGACGAAGAACAAAGTGGCACAGTTACTCAATTGAACAAAGGTGATCATCAATTGAATGTTTCCTTGTCACATGGTGATTTAGATGTGTCTTTAAAATAATGACATTAAAATAAGCTGCAAGAATGAACTTGCAGCTTATTTTTATTTTATTTTTATATCGCCTGCATAAATTGTTCGGATTGTACCATCATCTTGGGTAAGCTGTAGTACTCCATCGTCTGTAATTCCACTAGCAATACCTTCAAAACGTTCACGTATTGTCGTAACCTCAATACGTTGACCAATTGTACAGGACATTTGCTCCCATAGCGCTTTTATACTCGTAAAGCCCTCTTTGACATATAACTCTGTAAATTGCTCTAAGTACTGTAAGATTGTTGCAACAAGTGCAGCACGGTTAATCTCCTCACCCGCTTCTAAGCGTAGAGATGTTGCAATTTCAGATATATCTGGTGAAAAATCGGATGCCACCTGATTTGCATTTATGCCTATACCGACAAGAAGTGCTTGTACAAGATCTGCCTCCGCCTGCATCTCCGTTAAAATGCCTGTACATTTTTTTCCGTTAATGAGTAGATCATTTGGCCATTTAATAGCCGGTTCAACTTGTTTATATAATGTCTTAATTGCCATTGTCACTGCAACTGCCACGACAAGCGTATAAGATGAAGCCTGCTGGGGTGTAACATCTGGTCTCACAATAATAGTCATCCAAATGCCAGTGCCATTAGCAGATTCCCACATACGAGCCAGACGGCCACGGCCAGCTGTTTGCTCTTCTCCAATTATAACCGTACCTTGTGGTGCGCCCTCCTGTGCAAGCTTATGAGCAATAGTTTGTGTTGAATCTACTACATCAAAATAGTGGATTTCACGGCCAAACTGTTTTGTATTTAGAAAAAGCTCAATTTGTGTTGGACTTAAACTATTAGGTACTCCTGTCAGCACATAACCTTTTTTCTTAATCGTTTCAAATGTGTAGCCTTCCTCCTGTAATGTCTGCATATGCTTCCAAACTGCTGTACGCGACACACCAAGAGAATCTGCCAGCTCCTGACCTGAAACCGCTTCACCATTCGCTGCTAATATTCTTTTTAAAATTTCATCCTTCATGGAAATACTCATGCTCTATCCATTCCCTTATCTGTTGTCGGTCATTTTGTAGTTCGCCATTCACGACTGCTTCTAGCATCTTCTGTAATGCTTCTTTTATCCATGGTCCACCCTTTTTTCCAGACCATGTTAATAAGTCCGAACCGTTTACTACTAATTCCTGCTGATGTTTTATAGGAAGCTGAGCCTGTAATTCAGCTATACTTTGCTGTGGTATGTGAACGCTAAGTTGCCTCAGCTCTGCAAAATAGCGAGCTGTTTCAAGTTCTTGCTGCGTAAACATCAAGTAATCCATATTCGACCAACCTCTTTTTAAGGCCTCTAAAGCGGCTAGCACGGACTTAACAAATCCGGTTTCCTTATTCGATAATCGATAGTAGCGCAATATGTCTTGCCAACATTCACCCTGTAACACTGCAAAATATGCCCAGCCTACTAGCTTATTGTGAGCCTTAAAATCACTCCACTGATTAGCCTCAAAAGAGCCATGCAAATAATTGGCTAAACCACTTTCTTCAAGAATTTTAATACCCTTAAAAACATCTTTCCCTATCCACATCTTATCAAGCTCCGCCTTTATGCGTTCATTCGCAATCCAGGAAATATCAGCGGCTTTGTTCTGTATCGCCTGCAATGTTGCAGATTCAATTTCAAAACCAAGCTGGGCTGTAAACCGTACTGCTCGAAGCATTCGTAACGCATCCTCAGTAAATCGAATCTGAGGATTACCTACAGCTCGAATAACACCAGCTTCAATATCCTGATGTCCTCCGTAAAAATCAACGAATGAACCATCGCGGCACATCGCAATGGCATTCATCGTAAAATCTCGGCGCTGTAAATCTTCCTTGAGCGAACGCACAAACTGCACTTCCTCAGGTCTACGGTGATCCGTATATTGTCCATCGGTGCGAAATGTCGTTACCTCTACAGAACCGGCAGGCACGATAACAAGTACCGTCCCATGCTGAATACCTATATCAGCTGTATGATTAAAAACGGTCTTTACTTCTTCTGGCATGGCATTTGTCGCCACATCTACGTCGTGGGCAGGGCGGTCGAGTATTGTATCTCGCACCGCACCACCTACTATTACTGCTTCAAAGCCTGCGTTTTCTAATTGTTCTAAAACTGAATAGGCTATTTGCCATTCTTTATTGTTTTGCATGATTTCTTTCCGCAACCTTCTCATACAATTTTTCATATTGCTCAACGATTTTAGTTGAGTGGAATTTTTCATCGACAGCACGGATAGCAGCTTTACGGAAACGTTGTAATTTTTCTTCATCCTGCAATAAATTCACAGCGTACTCTGCAACGGCATCTGTATCCCCTAATTCCACGATATAGCCATCCACACCATGGTCGATAACCTCAGGAATTCCGCCAACATTTGAACCAATACAAGGCACACCACACGCCATTGCTTCCAATAATACCAGCCCGAATGATTCCTGCTGTGAAAGTAATAATTTTAGATCACTGATGGCATACAATTCAGCCAAGTTTTCTTGCTTGCCTAAAAATAAAACATCTTTTACATAAGGACTTTCCTTTACTTGGTCCATTACACGATGCTTTTCTGGTCCATCTCCTACTAATAATAATTTTGCCTTCATATTCGCACGAATTTTCATAAATGAATCCACAATATGCGGAAGATTCTTAATTTTACGGAAGTTAGAGACATGGATAATGACTTTTTCATCATCTTGAATACCAAATTGTTCCTTTAAATTACTAGAATTACGAGGGAAGTATTCACGTTCATCTACAAAGTTGTAAATCGTTTCAATAGGTTTTACCGTATCTATCAGTTCATAAGTTTGTTCCTTTAATGCTTTGGATACTGTAGTAACAATATCAGATTTATCAATTCCATACTTTATAGCTTGTGACAGAGTAGAATCCTGCCCTAGCACTGATATATCTGTGCCATGTAAGGTTGTGACAATGCCAATATCTCGCCCACTCATCTCACGTGCTAATACCGCACATACTGCATGTGGAATAGCATAATGTACATGCAATACATCCAGTTCTTCATCCTTAATGACATCAGCCATCTTACTTGCTAAAGCTATATCATATGGCGGATATTGAAATACCGAATAGTTGTTCACTTCAACTTCATGGAAAAAGACGGTTGGATATATTTTATTCAATCGAAATGGTACGCTTGAGGTGATGAAATGAATTTCGTGTCCTCTCTCTGCAAGCATTTTTCCTAATTCTGTCGCAATAACACCAGAGCCTCCAACAGTTGGATAACAGGTAATGCCGATTTTTAGCTTTCTCATTCGATGATCATCCTTTCTAAATCGCGTCTTTTTGTTAATTTCGTCTTTCTTGAATCAGTCTCCAATCCACAAAGCCCTCTTGCAGGCCTTTAAGTAATATTTCTGCAGTTCCCATATTTGTCGCCAGTGGCACTTGGTAAACATCACAAAGACGGATAAGTGCAGAAACATCCGGCTCATGTGGCTGTGCTGTTAAAGGATCACGGAAAAAAATAACCATATCCATATCATTATTGGCAATCATTGCGCCAATCTGTTGATCTCCGCCAAGTGGACCTGAACGAAAACGTGTAACCTCTAAACCTGTAGCTTCAATTACACGCAGTCCTGTTGTTCCTGTAGCGTACAAATGATGTTCATTTAAAATATCTTTGTAAGCAATAGCAAACTGTACTAAATTATCTTTTTTACGATCATGTGCAATTAGTGCGATTTTCATAAAGCGTCCATCCCCATCTTTAGATGATGTTTTCTAAACCATATACAAGCTGATCCATTTTCATAACCTCTTCTACGCAAAAGGCTATCCCTGACATAAAAGAATTACGATTTAAAGAATCATGGCGTATCGTTAATAACTGTCCATCCCCACCAAATAAAACTTGTTGGTGTGCCACTAAACCTGGCAATCGGACAGAATGTATGCGCATGCCATCAAACTCTCCCCCTCTAGCGCCAGCAATCGTTTCTTTTTCTTCAGGATGTCCTTGCACTTTTGGTGCTCGAACTTCTTGAATCAATTGTGCCGTTTTCACAGCCGTTCCAGATGGTGCATCTAGCTTTTGATCGTGGTGCATTTCAATAATTTCTACATCTGGTAAGTATTTTGCCGCCTCTTTCGCGAATTTCATCATCAATATTGCACCGATCGCAAAGTTTGGGGCAATAATGCAGCCTAGTTCTTTTTCTTTTGCAATTGCTGATAATTCCTCTAGTTGTCTATCTGTAAAACCTGTTGTACCTATGACAGGTCGTACATTTAAATGTAATGCTTCTTTTGTATGCTTATATACTGCATGTGGGTTCGTTAAATCCACTAGTACGTCTGGTGCGGCTGCCTCTACAAGATCATGCATTTCTGTAAATATAGGTACTGTATAGCTCGCTGGAAACATGTCTAAATCAGCTAACGTTTTTCCTACTTCCTTATAATCTAGTACAGCTACTAATTCCATTTTGTCATGTTTCATAACTGTATGTACAGCCTCAGCTCCCATTTTTCCCCTAGGTCCTGCAATTGCTACACGAATCGACATTATTCCTCATCCTTTCTAGTCCAGCGATCTTTATCTCTCGTTTCAAATTTATGTATGACGCGTAAAAGTGCTTCGTCTAATTTAATACCTTGTGCATTGGCAAAGCAAACTAACACAAAGAAAAAGTCGCCTAATTCTTCTTCGATGCTATTTGTTCCCTCTGTACTCTTTTTCTTTTTTTGTCCATAAACATCCTGTACCTCTCGTGATAATTCACCAAGTTCCTCTGTTAACCGTGCCAATAATTCAAAGGGTGGGAAGTAACCTTCCTTAAATTGTCCTATATAATCATCAACACGCTGCTGTAAAGCTTGCATTGTCACTTGTTCAGTCATTAAAATCACACTCCTACATACCATCGTATAAAATTTACACCATTGTTGTCAAAAACAATAAAATATCAGATAATAGATAGCACTACTTCATTTGTTGGAACTACAGGAGGATACATGCTAAAACAGATTAAAATTCGCAATATCATAGCAATTATGCTCGGAGCTGCCATTTTTAGCTTTGGCTTCGTCCACTTTAACATGCAAAATCAGCTTGGTGAAGGTGGCTTAAGTGGAATTACGCTTATACTTTATTTTACACTAGGTTGGGACCCTGCCTTAATGAATTTACTATTAAATATTCCTATGTTTATCATAGGCTATCGTTTACTTGGAAAAAAGTCATTTGTTTATACACTTGTGGGAACTTTATCGGTATCTGTATTTCTTAAAGTTTTCCAAAAATATCAATTTACGATTCATTTAGAGGACGATATGTTACTCGTTGCTCTTTTTGCAGGTGTATTTGTTGGACTAGGGCTTGGCATCGTCTTTCGCTTTGGTGGTACGACTGGTGGTGTGGATATTTTGGCACGACTTGGACATAAATACTTTGGCTGGAGCATGGGTAAAACAATGTTCATCTTTGATGCCATCGTTATTATTCTATCATGGCTAACATTTTTAGATGCACGTTCTATGATGTATACGCTTGTTGCGGTATTTGTTGGAGCGCGTGTCATTGATTTTGTTCAAGAAGGGGCTTATGCTGCACGTGGAGCACTTATTATCTCTGAAAAATCAAGTACGATTGCCGAAATGATTGCACTGCGAATGGAACGTGGTATCACAATTTTAGAGGGACATGGTCATTTTACAAAGCAACAAAAGGAAGTAATATATTGTGTTATTGGTCGAAATGAGGTTGTTCGATTGAAATCGATCATTCATGATGTAGATCCCCACGCCTTTGTATCAATTATAGAAGTTCGTGATGTTGCAGGGGAGGGCTTTACCCTTGACGATCAAAAGCAGCCAATACATTAGGCAAGAGCATTTCATTAAAAGGCAATGCAAGTTCCCACTGCATCTACATTTTAATTCCAAAAGAATTCAAACTGCTAGCTATCATTTCAGGCGAGCAGTTTTTTTCTCTGACTGATTATTGTTTATAGATCAATTTCGCCCTGGCGTAATTGCGTCCGGATTTTGAATTGAGCCCGCACAATTCATTCCTTTGAAAATCCGTGACATCCGCCAGGGGCTTTATCTTCATTCAGTAGGTGTTTGGACACCCACTGAAAAGGAACCAAAACCGCATTAATCTTACCCTGTAGAGGTGGGAGTCTTCTGCTGAATGAAGATAAAAAACTTGCCATAGTGGCGAATTCACCACTACAACAAGCTTTTACATTAATCATCACTACGCATATTTGTAAAGATTAACACTAAACGTAATAATTCTAAGACAGCTACCGCTGCGGCTGCAACATATGTTAATGCCGCTGCACTTAACACTTTTCGTGCTGGTCGCTCTTCCTCATTTGTAATAATACCTAGTGAATTCATCTGCACTAATGCACGCTTGGATGCATCAAATTCAACTGGTAATGTTACTAATTGGAAAACTACTCCTGCCGCTAATAATATGATACCTAACAACAAGAAATTCGAACTACTAGCAAAAATACCAATCATTACAAATATCCAAGATGCATTGGATGAAATATTTGCTACTGGAACTAGCTTACTACGTAATGTTAGCATGGAATAAGCTTCTTTATGTTGGATGGCGTGGCCCACCTCATGGGCAGCAACAGCAGCACCTGCAACACTCGCTTCATAAAAGTTACTTTCTGATAAAGCTACCGTTTTTGTTGCCGGATTATAATGGTCCGACAAAACTCCTTGCGTTGGAACAACTCGTACATCATATAAACCGTTCGCATCTAAAATCGCACGCGCTACCTCTGCACCTGTTTGTCCCTTCATTGTACGTTCTTTCGCAAACTTATTGTACGTGCCTTTGACCTTCATTTGAGCATATAGCGGCAGTAGCAATATAATCGCAAAATAAACAATATACATGGCTATTGACAATTTTCTAACCCCTTTCTACCTCGATACTATAATTCTATAATCAATACCCTAATTCGGCAAATATTTGCGCCACCTAATTGAGAAAATAGCTAAAAATATACATGCAATTGATAACCAAAACGTAAAATAGCCAATATAGTTAGTATAATCAGCTAAATCACGGTACATGGGCATTTGTCCAAAAACATAATCAATAACATCATTATGTAATGTCCATACTGCTGCCACAGCGATATGCCAATATGTAAAAACATATTTCCCAATATAAAGGATCGCTTGAACAGCCATTGCAAAATGGGAGCCTACGAGCATCCATCCTTGCCAGCCAATCGAGCCTGTTTCAATCAGTGTCCAGATATTCATAACATCTGCCCAAATCCCATATTTCACCAACGTGACAAGGGCAAGGACTTCCATCAATGGCCAACTCTTTCCCAAAATCCAGACTAACAAAACAAAACAAAAGAATAAACTGGCAGTTGGGCTATCTGGCACAAAAATATAAAAAATGGGCTTTGTTATTGCTAGCTGCCAACCATACCAATAATAGCCGTAAATAGTTCCAAGTAGATTAATAATAAGTAATACAACTAAAAATGATTTATGTGTAAGGAGATACCAGATATTTGCACGTGTAATTTGCATGTTTAACACTCCTTTGTCTTACGTCTTTACTAAGATGCCTTTTTTAACTGTTATTATGTATCATATCGTTTTAAACTCCCCATTTTGTGATGGGAAGACAATATCTATTCTAACAAAATGGCACAAACTATTCAGCTCGCAAACTGTCAAGCTTCTAAATTTATTGATACAGAAGTCTGACTTTGGATGGTTATGGAAGGGGTGTACACAAATAAAATATTATTGTAATAAAATATATTTCACAGGAACTTTATTGAAGCTGATACAGTCTTATATAAAGCGAGAAAAAAAGAGCCAGTTTCCTGACTCTTTTAAACTAAGCCTATTCTTTAGCTTTTAAGCTTGCAATAAATTCAGCTAATTGCTTCGCTTCTTCATCTGTACCATGGAATTGACCTTTTGGCATATCGCCACGACCATTAATCATAATTTCTTCAACTTCTTCAGCAGTTAGTTCATTACCAACTAATGCTGGAGCAGCTGGACCACCTTTTAAATCAGCAGCATGACAACCGATACAAGTCTTAGCTTGTTCACCAGTGTCACCATTCCATATTGCAAATCCTGGTAGAGATTCATCAATTTCAACTTCAACCTCTTCTACAATGGCACCCATAGCTTTTTGGGCTTCCCAGTCATGGTTCACAACTGACTCCCAAGTTAAGTAGAACATAGCAGCCAAAGTCAATAACATAAACGCAGTTGGTAACGGACGTTTAGATGGACGACGTTCTGGACCCTTGTCTAAAAATGGCATTAATAATAGCGCTCCAAATGCAAGACCTGGAATTACAAGGGTTCCAATGACTTGGTATGGACCAGAAGCAAATGAGTATTTTAAAAGTTGATACATAGATAAGAAGTACCAGTCCGGTAGTGGTGTATAGGATCTAGTTGGATCTGCCGGCCCTTCAAGTGGCGATGGATGAGCAACTGTTAATAATAAATAAGCAATTAAAAATACAGCACCTACCATCCACTCTTTAAGTAAGAAGTTCGGCCAAAAAGCTTCCGTCTTACCTGGATATTCGGAATAATCCTTTGGAACGTTCGGCATTCTGTGATTCGCTTTAATACGAGAATCGCCAACAAATTTCATTCCTTTTCCGCGATGCATAGTGTCCCCTCCTTTTAAAGATCATCGAACCGTCAAGACAATTACAACGGTCCTGAAATTCCTTGACGACGAATCATGATAAAGTGCGCTGCAAGTAACCCAAACAATACTGCAGGTAAGAAGAATACATGAATCGCAAAGAATCGTGTTAACGTTTGAGCTCCAAGAATCGTTGAGTCACCCGCTAATAAGACTTTAATCATCCCACCGATAAACGGTACAGATGCAGCAATTTCGATACCTACTTTTGTAGCGAATAATGCTTTCATATCCCAAGGTAATAAGTATCCTGTAAAGCCTAGACCCATCATTACCCCAAAAATACCTACACCAACCATCCAGTTTAATTCACGAGGTTTCTTATAAGAACCTGTAAAGAATACACGAAGAGTATGTAAGAACATCATTACGATTACTAATGAAGCTCCCCAGTGGTGCATACCGCGTACGATTTCACCAAATGCTACTTCGTTTTGTAAATAATAAACTGACTTCCATGCATTCACTACGTCTGGTACATAGTACATTGTTAAAAACATACCAGATAAAATTTGTATTACTGTAATGAAAAATGTTAATCCACCAAAACAGTAAACGAATGCTGAAAAATGATGTGCAGGGTTTACGTGCTCAGGCACTTCATGGTCTGCAATATCACGCCAAATTGGTGTAATATCTAGGCGTTCATCGACCCAATCATAAATTTTATTTAGCACTGTTGTCGTACCCCCTTACTTATTTAACTAGAGTATTTGCTTTAGTTGGACCAAGCATTAAGTAACCATCTTTTTCTGATACTTCGTATTCATCCAACGGACCTGTAGGTGGTGTACCTGGAACGTTTTTACCGTTTTTCTCGTAACGTCCAGCATGACAAGGACAGAAAAATTGATCTGGGTGTGCTGAATCTTGTGCCCAGTTCACCATACATCCTAAATGCTTACAAACAGGTGATAATGCAATTATTTGGTCGCCCTCTTTGTAAACCCATGCCATATTTGTTACTTCTGATTTGTACCATGCATCAACTTGTTCAAATTTTAAGTCAACTTTAACAGGTGTGTCAGTAATATCAGCGACTTTATGCTCCGTTTGTATAAAATTCCCATTACCATGATTTTGTAGCACTGGGTCAATTGCAAAGCGAACCATTGGCATCAGCATACCTGCCGCCATAAAGCCACCTACACCAGTTAGTGTATAGCTTAGGAATTGACGACGTGAAACTCGATTATTACTCATTTTTTTCCCCCCTCTAACTTAAAGGTCAGTCCAACGGACATATTTTTACAAATAGTAATACTAGGACATATCTATGATATATCAAGTCCATAGCTTGGTCAATATAGCATTCTGTGGAAAGCTGGAGAATGTGAACATTTATTGAAACAAATTGTTAAATCTGTGCCCATCTGGTCGAAAAAGTCGGAATCACTTGTCGTAGTTGATCCTCAAGAATAGTGTTTTTCACACCTTTTTCCATGCTTTCTAATGGAATCGCTGGCAGCCAAATAACATTTACTACATCTCCAATATTTGTCCAAAAATGGTCACAAGTAATGAAGAACACATGCTTAAAACCAGCATTATGTAATTGTGATTCTAGTTGTTGAGGTAACTCTTCGTTTTTCAAAGCTGCACTATACGAAAATGGCGGCAGCAGTAATAAACGACCTTTAAATTGCTGCTCAATAAATGACGTCAGTGATAACAAAAAATCAGCTTCTGCTCCGCTCTGTTTCATTTTTTCAGAAGTTAAATCAATAGATACGAGTGGAACAATTGCTGTATCGATAAATTCCTTCTGCGCCATAAACGATGTCACATCGTTTGCGTTAAAATACATTCATCAAACCTCCTTAATCTTACCAACATAAAAATGCCCTTCTCCACTCTTCAATTAGGATATCCAATAAAAAGTGAAAACAATCATTCACTAGTTATGTTACCATATTGAGGTGGATAAAGGACATTCAATTTTTACCTATCACTAATGTAAATTAGCCGTTTCCTTTAAAGCTTGTAACAAATTTGACAATTCATAAAAGCGCTCTTCATCTCCCTGATCAAGTGCTTCATCAATTTGTGCGAGTAATTTTTCTTCTTGGAATACGAGTAAGCTGTTGGAAAGCAGCTCTTCTGCCAGTAAACGGTCTTTTTCACTAACAATCAGTGTTTCTGGCATATAAGGGTTTTCTTCAAGAACTGCTAAGTATTGTGCACTTGGTGGTATATTCGGAAAATTCAATTGTATATACATATCTTCTTGTTCATGTAAGCGTAAATCATGAAAGGATTTCTCAGCATCTGCTGTCATTACATTGCCTTTATAAAAACGAAATGGCACACCTGTTGAGTCAACAGTTGACATCACCATTGCTCTTGGGCAATAGTGTGCTTCTTCAACAAATCGGATTCGCTTTAATAGCTCGTCATTACTTAAAAGGTAATTTAAAATCCATACACACTCACGACGTTTCAATTGATAATTTTTTAAAAACCATCGAACAAATGCTTTTTTATCGACAACTGATACAGAAGCAGTCATACCCACTCCCTCCTTTACTCAAATTCTAAGGATTCTAACTTCTCTTGCCACTCTGGTTCACCTGGTTGAATAGCTATTAATTGGCCGAGTACTTCCTTCGCTTCTGAACGCTTTCCTTCCTCTAACAAGAAGTAAACATATTTTTCTAAAAATGTTGCGTCTTCCTTAAAATCATTATATGCCAAACTGTAAAATTCGTATGCACGGTCGTACAATTCTAAATTTTCATATGCCTCTGCAGCAAACGGATATAGAGCGCTCCATTCAAAATCATTTTGCTGCAATGTCTCAAATAATTCGATGACATCTTCAAAACGTTCCTGCTGTGCTAAAAGAGAAATTAAGACTAATACTGCCTCCATGTATTCAGGATCTAACGCAATCGCTTCACGTAAATACTGTTCTGCCTCAGCCTGTAGTCCATTTTTCAGTGCCATTTTGCCAGCAAATAAATACAAGGATTTATCGTATTCATCACGCTTTAAACCTTCCAGAATAGCGCTATAGGCTTTTTTATTATCATCTGTCATGGCATAGCTTTCAGCAAGTAATAAATAGGCAGAAAAATAATCAGGATCTAATTCTTTTAATTCTTCTAATTGTTTTATCGCCATTTCATATTTTTGTGATTGAAATGCAGAATAAGCTGCGCCAAATAAAATATCTGGCTTCACTTCATCCTCAAGGGCTGCTAAATAATACTCTAAAGCTGTTTCATAGGCAGCACCGGCTCTATATACCTCAGCAAGACGTTCTAGAAGACTGACACCTGCAAACTCACCCTGTTGTGCATTTAACTCTTCATATAGTCTCGCAGCCTCTAAAAAACGACCTGTTTCAAATAATAGCTCTGCTTTGGCAAAATGTAATAATGGTTCATCAGGTAAAATAGCTAACGCCTCATTGATACGTTTTTCCGCTACCTCAAACAAACCTTGCATTTGATAATAATCCGCTAATACTAATAAAGCTTGTGGATATTCCGGTGAGGTCTCCTCAATTTCCAGTAATAAATCTAATGCCTCATCCTCATCACCAAGCTCCATTAATACATTTGCACGATCGATTTTTAACTGTGCCTCATCTGGAAATAAAAATTGCAAATGCTCCAGTACACGGTCAGCTTCTTTCATATACCCATACTGCATAAAAACCTCAGCTAGTGCATAAATTTCCTCGGGTAGCTCCTTTATTAAAAAAGATTCCAGCAGCTGATCAATTAAAGCTAAGTCCCCTTGTTCAAGTGCTTGCATCATTTCAGTCATCGCATTGTTCACAGTTATTCACCTATTCTTTCATTGATATCTTTATGCTACAAAACATTTTCTTTCGAAACAAGAAAAAACTCCCCAATTACTTGGGAAGTCATTCATCGTTTTTTACTTTACAGACTCGATATGCTCAAAAAATGTTGGATAAGACACTGCTATACAGTCAGCGTCATCTAATGTAACCGCTCCGTCTGTTATAAGTGCTGCTACAGCGCCCATCATACCGATACGATGATCACCATATGTTTTGAGGCTGGCACCTAGTAATGGCGTTGGTCCTTCAATCACCATTCCATCTTCGGTAGCTTCAATTTTTGCACCAAGCTTTCTTAATTCATCTACCACAGCCGTTATTCGGTCTGTTTCCTTCACTTTTAGCTCCTCTGCATCCTTAATGATGGTTTTGCCGTCCGCCTGTGTGGCTAATAAAGCAAGAATTGGAATTTCATCGATAAGTCGAGGAATAATCTCCCCCTCAATTGTAGTGGCTTTTAATGATGAAGTTTCAATTGTAATTGTTGCAGTCGGCTCTGCCTGACTATCTTCATTTGGAATCACTGTCATTGATGCACCCATATTTTGAAGAATTTCAATGATACCGTCGCGAGTTGGATTAATTCCGACATTTTCTAGTGTGATTTTACTATTATGACAGATAGCACCTGCCACTAAGAAAAAGGCAGCTGACGAAATATCACCAGGTACAGACACATGTGTCCCTGTCAGAGTTTGACCGCCTTCAAATGAGATTACACCATCCCGCACATCAATCTCTGCACCAAATTGACGGAGCATGCGTTCAGTATGATCTCTAGATATTTCTGTTTCTCGTACGATAGTGGTACCTTCCGCACGTAAGCCTGCCAGTAGAACAGCCGATTTCACTTGTGCACTTGCAACAGGCATATGATAATCAATCGCCTGTAACGGTGTCCCCTGGATAGCTAACGGGGTGTATTGACCATTGACTCTCCCTGTAATGTGTGCGCCCATTTGACGTAAAGGATCTATGACACGACGCATTGGTCGCTTGCCAATCGACGCATCCCCTGTCATTACTGAATGGACGTTGGAACCTGCTAGAATCCCTAACATTAGGCGTGTCGTTGTCCCTGAGTTGCCAGTATATAATACCTCTGTAGGTTCTTGCCATCCGTCTATTCCTGGACTGTCTAGGGAGACATTGGTGCCTTCCACATCTATTTTTACACCGAGTTTACGGAAGCAATCAATTGTACTTAAACAATCCTCTCCTAATAAAAAGCCATCTACTGTCGTTTTACCTGTTGCAATAGCTCCAAACATAACAGAACGGTGAGAAACAGATTTGTCACCTGGGATCGTTAAAGTTCCTTGTAAGGAAGGTTTATTATATTGTAATATTTTTTTACTCATTTTTTTCCCTCCAATATGAAGATAAAAAGCGCCGTAATTCGACGCTTTCTTTGTAATTAGGCATTTCTCTAACTATGGAGCACCTATGAAATATATGTTTCAAATTTTGCACGCTTTTGGATGCATGCTGCTGCACGTTCACGGTCACTTTCATTTTGCAGACTAATTACAAGAATCCCAAAAACATCCTCTCTGGACTCTACGATACGTAAATTCGTAATACTGATCGCTTCATCTGCAAGCAGGCCTGTTACTTCAGAAATGACCCCTGGATAGTCGGGAACATCTACATATAAGTCAAATGATGTAAACATTGCTCCTGCACTTATCGGTAATTCATCTCTAAGCTCTTTCGCTACCGCAAAATAGCCTTCAATATCATTCGAACTTCCATGTAGTAGGAGCTCCTTCACACGCCCCATTTCCTTTTCCCAGCCCTCTAGCTGGGCAATGAGTTCATCACGGTTTTGTAATGTAATATCTCGCCATAAAATCGGATTGGATGAGGCAATACGTGTTACATCACGGAAGCCTCCCGCCGCAAGTGAGCGTGTCATCGGATATTCCCCATTTTCACCGCCCAATTGATGCACAAGAGAGGCAGCTACTACATGTGGAAAGTGACTAACAACAGCTGTCATATGATCATGCTCGCGAGCTGAAACACTGACTACTTTTGCATGTGTGAATTTTAATAAACTTTCAAGCTGTGCCATGTTGATAATTTCTTCACCAGCCAGTGGTGTCAGCATATAATAAGCATTTTCAAAAAGATGGGCTTTCGCAGCTAATACACCGCTTTTATGAGAGCCCGCCATAGGATGACCCCCAATAAAGGTAATGCCTAGCTCTCGTAATTCCCCGGCCTTTTGCATAATCATTTTTTTTGTACTTCCTGTATCTGTTACAATAACTTTTTTCTTTAATGGCCATGTTTTCAATTGTTCCATCCACTCTAGTGTTGCGTTAACGGGCGTCCCAAAAATTATGACATCTACGTCGCCAGCAACTGATTTGGGATCTACCACAATGTCATGAACGATATTTAGCGTTTGGGCATGCTCACGTGTTTTAGCATCCATATCATAGCCAATAATTTTCGTTTCTGGTGCCTTCTGTAATGCCAATGCAATTGAGCCTCCAATTAGACCAAGCCCAATTACGAGTACTTTGCGTGTCATGCAAAAACCCCTTGCTCTTTAAGGACATTCTCAAGTTGACCGAGTAACGCTTCATTTTGAGCCTCAGTACCAATTGTTACGCGGATAAATCCAGGTAATCCTAAAGCCTTTCCACTTCGGACTATAAATCCTCGTTTCATCAGCTCTTGGAATACAACATCGCTATCAGCATTAATATTAAAGAAAATAAAGTTTGTATCAGTAGGGAAGTATTTCAAATTATGTTTTTCACAAAATTCAATATATTGCTTTTTACCGTTTTCATTCGCATCACGACATGCTTGTATATAATCTTGATCACTTAAAGCGATTGCCGCAACTGCTTGGCTTAATATAGTATTGTTAAATGGCGCTCTTACTGGGTCTAGCTTAGCAATGACATCTGGTTGTCCAATTGCATAGCCAACGCGGAATGAAGCAAGACCATATGCTTTTGAAAATGTGCGCAATAATAGTATATTTGGATACTCCTCGATTAATGGGAGCGTATCTTTATGTTCAGGATGTGTCACATATTCGATATAGGCTTCATCTAATACAACAAGGACATCATTTGGTACCTTTGCAAGGAAGGCCCGTAAGTCAGTATCCGGAATAACAACACCTGTTGGATTATTTGGACTACACACCCAAACAATAGATGTTCGCTCATCAATTGCCGCTGCCATTGCATCTAAATCATGTGCACCTTCAATACATGGAATTTTACGTACTTCTGCACCTTCTATTTCAGCATTATGCCAGTATTGGGAGAAGGATGGGTCAGCCATAACTGTATTTACCCCTGGATACAACAAAGCACGTGTAATAATAGCAATGATATCGTCAGAGCCGTTACCAAAAAGAAGCTGTGTTTCTTTCACACCTAGAAAATTTGCAACAGCCGTACGAAGATTTTGTGCATAGCCATCTGGATAAAGGGCATGATTCACTGCATTATTTTGTAAATAAGCCGTTACCTTAGGTGAGCATCCAAACGGGTTTTCATTCGATGCTAATTTAATGACTTCCTTTAAGCCATATTCACGTTGTACTTCTTCAATTGGTTTACCTGGCTTATAAGCTTGCATACCGTCCAATTGTTGTTTCCATTTCATCTCAAACATCTCCTCTACTTATTTAGCTTGGGCTAAATCTGGTCTTAATTTCACTGCATCATTGAGATACAAGTGCTTTACATCTTTTTGTGCTACTTCTACATCAGCATGAATTAATACACGAATACATAATGGTAATGCATTTGGTACATCCATTTCATGTGTGCACATAACAGGGACATATTGCCACCCGTCCATTAATCGTACGGCACGTGCTGGAAATGCAGACGTAATATCAGGTGTTGTGGAAATAAGAATTGAAGCAATATCATCCACCTCTACTTGATTTGCTTCTACTACTTCTCGCACTAATCTTGCTGTCTCATCCCATACAAGCTCCGGCTTGTCAGATTCAATTGTAATTGCTCCTCTAAGTCCACGAATCATACAAGCACCTCCGCTAATAGCTGTCGAAATTCTGCATCTACCTCTTTGCACTCTACTAGATCAATTGGCTGCACAAAAGGATTACCTACTTTTTTCAGTAAAACAAATTGCAAAATCCCATACTCTGCTTTTTTATCTTTCAGTAAATACTCTGTTAATTGGTCAAAAGTATAATCATTTACAGCCTCAAATGGATAACCATTCTTCACTGCAAAATGTAAAAATGATTTAGTAAAGTGGCGATCTAGCTCACCATATCGTTCACTTAATAATAAGCAATAGACAAGCCCAATCATAACTGCTTCACCATGCGCTACTTTCCCATAACCCGCTGCAGCTTCAATAGCATGTCCATACGTATGACCTAAGTTCAAAAACTTCCGTACAGATTGCTCTGTTTCATCTTCAGCAACAATTTGAGCCTTCACTTCAATACCCTTTCGAAGCTGTATTGCTAATTCTTCTGTACTGAAATGAATGACCGTTTCGGCTGCCATTAATTCCTCTAACCATGCGGCATTAGATATCATGGCATGCTTTATCACTTCTGCAGTACCCGAACGTACCTCACGTTCAGGTAAACTCTCAATAAATACAGTATCGTAAATAACCCCCTCAGGTTGATAAAACGCGCCAATCATATTCTTTCCTAGTGGATGATTAATAGCTGTTTTACCACCAACTGCTGAGTCGTGTGCCAAAATGGTTGTTGGGATTTGAATAAATGGTACTCCACGCATAAATGTAGCAGCAACAAAGCCAGTTAAATCTCCCACAGCACCTCCGCCAAATGCAAAAACAAAGGACTTGCGAGAGCATTTTTGCCGTAATAAAAATGTCTGTGCTGCATTGTATTGTTCGAAGGTTTTGCATGCCTCACCACTTGGTAAGACAAATACCTCAAACTCATATGGAAAATTTGCCTTGAAATAATCTCCTTGAGCTGCCCATACATTGACATCTGTAAAAACAATGAGTTTATCAGCTTTTTGAAGTTTATCCTCAAATGATTTTACTGCTTTCGTTAAAAAATTATGACCAAGAACAACCTCATATTGATGTGATTTTGTTGCAACTGGAACTCGCATAAATTAGAACCCCTTTGTATAACGACGTTGTTCTTCGATTTGAGCTTTTAGTTGTGGTAATTGATCACTATGGAATTGCTCTAAAATAGCATTCGCAATTTCCCAGGCAATAACGTGCTCAGCTACAACTGATGCTGCAGGTACTGCACAGCTATCAGAGCGCTCTACGCTTGCTTTAAATGGTTCTTTTGTTTCGATATCAATGCTTTGCAAAGGTTTATATAATGTAGGAATTGGCTTCATAACACCGCGTACTACAATTGGCATTCCTGTAGACATTCCGCCTTCTAAGCCACCTAGGCGATTTGTTGCACGTGTATAGCCTTGTTCTTCAGTCCAAGTAATTTCATCATGTACTTCAGAACCTTTGCGACGTGCCATTTCAAAGCCAATTCCAAATTCAACACCTTTAAATGCATTAATAGACAGCATAGCGGCTGCTAATTTGGCATCAAGCTTACGATCATAATGAACATATGATCCAACACCAGCTGGCATTCCTTCAACGATAACCTCTACAACACCACCAATTGAATCACCAGCTTTTTTCGCTTCGTCAATCGCCTCTACCATTTTGGCAGAAGCCTCTGGATCTACACAGTAGCATGGGTCTGCTTCAATAATTGCACGAATTTCATCAGCAGATTTTCCCTCCACTAAAGAAGTATCTGCCTTAATACCAATAATTTCTGTTACATGAGACACAATAGAGATGCCTAATTCATTTAATAAAGCTTTAGCCACTGAACCTACAGCTACACGAACAGTTGTCTCACGTGCAGAGGAACGTTCTAGCACATTCCTTAAATCACGATGTCCGTATTTCATGCCTCCTACTAAGTCAGCATGCCCTGGTCGTGGTCGTGAAATTTGACGTTTGATGTCTTCTGGATTCACATCTTCTGATAAAGGCTCTGCTCCCATAATTTTAGTCCAATGCTTCCAATCATCATTTGTGACTACGAGTGCTACGGGAGAACCAAGTGTTTGACCATGACGAACACCAGCAACTATTTCCACTGTATCTGTTTCGATTTGCATACGTCGACCGCGACCATGTCCTCCTTGACGACGCTTTAAATCGTGGTTAATTTTTTCTGTTGTAATTGGCAAGAGTGATGGTAATCCCTCAATAATTGTTGTTAATTGGGGACCGTGTGACTCTCCCGCTGTTAAGTAACGCATAAACGCTTTCTCCCTTCAACTCGCTAAAGTATGTATTTTTCACTATAACATATATTCTCTAAAAAAACAGTCCTTTTGCAAATGTCTTTCAGCCTCTCGTTCATTGTTTACAAATTTTGAAATGTTCTAGCAACTTATGAATTTAAAGCAATTCTATCCTAGACTGAAAACACTATTTTAAATGCGAATATTCTGAACGATTTACATACATCACATTTAAAACGTCATCTATCTAGTAGTGATTCTCAACATAATGAGATACAGCTATCGATTCAAACGTAAATTGTGATTTTTCATTCGCTCAACTATAAAATAAAAAATACGCCTTTTGCTTATGACAAGCGAAAAGCGTACGATTTATTTATGTCTGATGCCTTCAAATATGTACATGACATTCATACGGTCTATTGTACCAGTGCTTTTCTCATATTATTAATTATTTTCGTCTATAAAAGAACGTATCTTCCACGTCAAACTCATAGCGTGATGGATTAAAGATTTGCTCTGTTGAACCAACAAACAATACTCCATCCTTCCGCAATGCTTTACTAAAATTCCCATAAATCTGATCCTTTGCATCTTCTGTAAAGTAAATCATCACATTACGACACACTATTAAATCATAATTCGAATCGTAGGAATCATTCAGAAGGTTATGCTTTTTAAAAGTCACACAACGTTTAATTTCATCTTTGACTCTAAAGAAGGCGCCTTCTTGTTCAAAATACTTGGCTTTAATATCGTTTGGCACCTCTGCTAAAGAACGCTCTGGATACACACCTAACTTTGCCTTTTGAATGACATTTTCATCCAAATCTGTGGCAATAATTTGAATTTGAGATAAGGGTACTAATTGAGATAATACCATCACTAGTGAATACGGTTCTTCACCTGTTGAACAAGCAGCACTCCAAATTTTCAAACGCTTATTTGATTGCAATAATTTTGGGAATATTTTCTTTTGTAACACTTCCCAGCGTTTACCATTTCGATAAAATTCAGAAACATTGATCGTCATGCGATCTAAAAACTCATTCATTAAATCACGATCTTGTTCAAGTGCCCTTAGAAAGTCTACAAAATTACGATATCCTTTTTTCTCATATAGAGAAGTCAATCGTCTTTTCATTTGCGCTTCTTTATATAACGCTAAATCTATTCCTGTTTTGCGCTTGATACCTTCTATAAATTGTTCATAATCAGACATACGGTTATCTTCCCCTCTAGCGTCGTATTTCCATTATAGCGGAAAAGTGCCAATCCTGAAATAGTCTTTCAACTGTTATCCAAGTTACTTATTTGAATTTTGTTTTTCCTCTAGTAATAACACTTTCGATTGCTCTAGTTCTAGACGCATTTTTTCTGTCTCCATCGTATATGTTTCTAATCTGAGCTTTTCTAATTCCAGCTCTTTATCGATAGATTTTAGTTTAATTTTTTGCTGCCTTGTGCGGGCGTCCGTAAAAATGCCGGCTAAAGAAATTATGACTCCTCCAATAATCGCAACAATTGCAATTGACAATACGTCCACATCCTTTCGTTAATAATGATTATACGGCAAAATGGAAAAAATAGTTTCATTTTTTCTGTTCATTCTTACATCAATTTATGAATATTTTCCCAATCGAAATATTCCCATAAAAAATGAAGGTAGTTCATCACCACCTTCAAAGTCTTAGTTTATTGTACCTCTACTCGATAGTCCTTCAAGTCTTCTCGTAATTTTGCCTTTAAGAATTTACCGACAGAGGTCTTCGGTACCTCATCTAAAAATACGATGTCATCTGGAATCCATGTTTTATGGAATTGATTCTCCAAATCAGTTAGTAGCTCTTCCTTTGTGATGTTGTCTTTATATTCAGGCTTTGGCACAACACATGCTAAAGGTCGTTCAATCCACTTTTCATGAGGAATTGCGATTACTGCCGCCTCAAATACTTTAGGATGTGACATTAAGGCATTCTCAAGCTCCACTGACGAAATCCATTCCCCTCCACTTTTAATTAAATCCTTTGTACGGTCTGTAATTTTTATATAACCATCAGCTGTCATGACTGCAATATCCCCTGTGTAGAGCCAGCCATCTTTAAAGGCTTCGGATGTACGTTCATCATTATAGTACTCTCCAGCAACCCATGGACCTCTAATTGTCAGTTCCCCCATTGTTTTGCTGTCCCAAGGAACTTCACCATTTTCATTAACAACACGTGTTTCAATAAGCGGCACTGTTATGCCCTGTGTGATTCGTACATCCATTTTTTCATCCGACGTATAATCTTGCATATGTGTTAAATATGTGGACAAGCTAACTAGTGGAGACGTTTCTGTCATGCCATAGCCTGTAATGTAAGGAATTTTAAGCTCCTGTTCAAAACCACGAACGAGTCCCTGCGGTGATGCAGACCCTCCACAAACAATTAAACGCAATGAGGATAAATCACGTGAATTTTTTCGTTGCTCCTGTAATACGCCAAGCCAAATTGTTGGCACACCAGCAGTTAGTGTAACCTTATATGTTTCAAATAAATCTAATAGCAGCTGCGGTGTAAACATAGGTCCAGGTAACACCTGTGTTGCACCAAATAAAACGCTAGCGAATGGAAATCCCCAAGCATTTGCATGGAACATTGGGACAACAGGTAATACAACATCTGCTTCACTAATTGCAATACTATCAGAGAGTCCTGCAGCGATACTGTGAAGAACGATACTGCGATGCGTATAAACGACACCCTTTGGCATCCCTGTAGTTGCGCTTGTGTAGCACATGCCAGCTGGTGTATTTTCATCTAAGTCCTCAGGGAATGTAAAACAATCATTTGCTTTTTTAAGCAATTCTTCATAGGAAAGCGCATTTGGTAAGGGGATGGTTTCCGGTATGACTGCATCTCCCATTACGATAAAATGCTTCACGGTTTTCAACTGAGAGACAATTGGTGCAATAAGTGGCACCAAGTTATCGTCAATGAGTAATATTTCGTCCTCCGCATGATTAATAACATAGACCATATGTTCAGGTGCTAAACGAATATTAATCATATGCAAAACAGCTCCTGCACATGGGACAGCAAAATAGGCTTCTAAATGTCGGTGATGGTTCCAAGCAAAGGTCCCCACCTTCGTTCCACGTTCCATCCCTAATTTTGAAAGGGCGTCAGCTAATTGACGAGTCCGTTTTACATAGTCTTTGTAAGTAAACTCATGAATAGTTGCAGGGCTTGTCCGTGAATATATTTTCTTTGCATGGAAAAATCGTTCTGCTCGATTCAAAAAACTTGTTAATACTAAAGGTGTATCCATCATATTCATAACAATGCTCTCCCCTTTGTTCACAAAATTTTTGAAACATCCAAGGCTGACTGCTGCAAGCATAATATTTATGTTACTAATGTTTTGATAGAAATGTAGCTCTAGCTTTTCATGATATCCGCTACTTCGACTGCATACGAATAGCGCCGTCTAAGCGTATTACCTCACCATTTAATAAACCATTTTGAATAATACTTTCGACCAATTGTGCATATTCAGATGGTTTCCCAAGACGTTTAGGAAATGGCGTCATTTTTGCAAGTGCCTCTCGTGCTGGCTCTGGCAATGATGCAAACATTGGTGTCTCAATCAACCCTGGTGCAATGGTCATCACACGCACACCTATCTCTGCTAATTCCCGAGCAATTGGCAATGTCATCGCTGCTACACCGCCCTTTGATGCGCTATAGGCTGCTTGTCCTATTTGCCCATCAAACGCAGCTACCGATGCAGTATTGATAATAACGCCACGTTGACCATCCTCATTCGGCACATTATGCTGCATTTTCTCAGCTGCAAGACGAATAACATTGAAGGTACCGATTAAATTGACAGCAATGACCTTTTCAAATAAAGCAAGCGCATGGACACCACGCTTTGAAATTACTTTACTTGCATCCGCAATACCTGCACAGTTAACTGCAACGTTAATGGAACCGAACATAGTTAACGCTAGTTCTAGCCCTGCCGTTACATCCGCTTCTTTTGTTACATCAACGTGTGCATATCCAACACTATTTCCTAATTCCTCTGATAGAGCATGTCCTCGCTCGTCATTGACATCAAAAATAACGGCTCTACCACCCTCAGCAACGATTTTTCGTACAGTGGCTTCCCCTAATCCAGATGCGCCTCCTGTAACAATGGCTATTACTTCATGACATTTCATCCACTACAACCCCTTTTATATTTTTTCAATAATAGTGGCATTTGCCATGCCCATACCTTCACAGATAGCAAGTAATCCATAACGCAAACTTTCCCGTTCCATTCGGTAGAGCATCGTAGTTAGTAGCTTTGTACCCGTTGCCCCTAATGGGTGACCTAAAGCAATTGCTCCCCCATCTGGATTGAGCTTTTCTGGATCTGCTCCAATTTCATGCAACCAAGCAAGTGGCACAGGCGCAAAAGCTTCGTTCACTTCGTACGTATCAATGTCTTCAATCTTTAGACCTGACCGTTCTAGTGCTCTTCTAGTTGCCTCTATTGGACCAGTTAACATCAGAGTTGGATCTGAGCCGACGACAACTCTTGTGATGATTTTAGCAAGCGGCTTTATACCAAGTTCCTGTGCCTTCTCTAAGGACATAATGACGATTGCCGATGCACCATCACTCATTTGACTTGCATTACCAGCTGTAATTACACCATCCTCCTGAAAAACTGTTTTCAATCCATTTAATCGATCAATTGTCGTTTCAGCTCGTGGTCCCTCATCAACAGAAAATGTGGAAACAGAGCCATCCTCTTGTGTTACTTGAATTGGCAGTATTTCATCTGTAAAATAGCCAGCTCCTATCGCTGCTAATGCTCGCCTATGACTATTGCAAGCATAGTTATTTAACTGCTCCTTTGAGAAGCTCCATTTTTCAGCCATTTTCTCTGCTGATAAACCTTGGTGAATAATGGCATAGTTATCCTGTAAGCGTTTACCCTCATGAGCACTCTGCATATTCGTACCCATTGACACCCTCGTCATACTCTCAACCCCGCCAGCTATAACGATATCCATATCCCTCGCTAAAATGGCCTGTGCCGCAAAATGAACGGCCTGCTGACTTGAACCACATTGTCGATCAATAGTTACACCAGGAACAGTCTCAGGAAAGCCTGCCATTAATAAGGCTGTTCGAGCAATGTTAGCACCTTGTTCAGCCGTTTGTGTCACACAGCCTAAAATAACATCCTCAACCTGATTCTTCTGGATTCCTGCGCGTTGTACCACCTCTTGTAGAACATCTGCGGCTAAATCATCCGCTCGTACATTGCATAATGCCCCTTTTCTTCTACCAACTGCTGTACGAACAGCCGCTACAATCACCACTTCTCTCATCATGAAAAACCCCTTTGCAACGTAATTCTACTATTTCCTATCACTTTAAAGTGTATAGGGAAGTTATGAAATATATTCTTGATTATTAAACTATTGAAAAACTTTAATTATCAGAATATTATAGCATTTATTGTACATGAGTAAGAAGTTTTTAACAATTCTACATGTATCTAGAGACATTTAATTGAGATCTAGGACTCTATCCATTACTTTGATTGTTTTATCCATCAGTTTTGAGGTCCTATCCAGCACTTTGATGATTCTATCCGTCAGTTCGTGAATTCTATCAGTCACTCCTCTAAATCAGCGCAATAAAAAAGCAATCTCAAACTAAATTGAGATTGCCTAATCCATTTGCAAATTAAACTAAATCTTCACCGAAGAATAAGCCGATTTCGCGCTCTGCAGAAGCAAGAGAGTCAGAACCGTGGATGATGTTGTGAGAAACAGTTGTTGCATAGTCACCACGGATTGTACCTGGATTTGATTCTTCAGGTTTTGTTGCACCCATCATTGTACGAGCAAGCTTGATTACGTTTTCGCCTTCCCATACCATAGCGAATACAGGACCAGAAGTGATGAAATCAACTAATTCACCAAAGAATGGACGCTCAGCGTGCTCCGCATAGTGCTTTTCTGCTAAATCTTGAGAAATTACCATTAATTTAGCACCTTTCATTACAAAACCGCGACGTTCGAAACGGTCTACGATATCTCCTACTACTTGACGCTCTACGCCATCAGGCTTAACCATTAAAAAAGTTTTTTCGATTGCCATGTTAAAAACACTCCTTAAATTCGTCTAACAGGTTTTACACCTACCGATAAATATTAACAAAAAATGAGCCTTTGTACAACAAAAAGCTAGAATTTACGCTTGCCCATAAACAAAGCAACATCACGCAGCTTTTTCTTAACGGGATGTTTTGGTAAAGCTTCAATTTCTTGCAAAGCTTTTTTCAAATATTTATCACTCATATGATTAGCTTGCTCAATTGCACGAGATTTACGCACATACTGTAACATATTTTGTCTTTCTATCTCAGTTAATGTACCCGCAAATACCTTTACGAGGTAAGGCTGCATCTCTGGATCATCTTTTAATAATAAAATCGGTAAGGTAATATTTCCTTGTAATAAATCACTGCCTGCTGGCTTCCCTAATTCTTTATCCGTTGCCATAATATCTAAAACATCGTCTATAATTTGGAAGCTCATGCCTACAAAATAGCCGAAGCGTTTCAAATGTCTTACTGTCTTAGCATCGACACCTGCTGCTACTGCACCGAGCTCACAACTTGAAGAAATCAGCAATGCTGTTTTGCGTTTAATACGTCTAAAATAATCCTTTATACCCTGATCTAATCTAAACTTATCTTCGATTTGAATGACCTCACCGTTACAAATCTCCACCATTGTTCGCGCTAAAATTTGATGAACTAATGGGTCTTCAAGCTTCGTTATATATTCTAGTGCACGTGCAAAAATAAAATCGCCCGTGTACATTGCTACTCTATTATTCCATTGGGATTTGACAGTCGGGCGTCCTCTTCGCATATTGGAATCATCAATAACATCATCATGCACAAGTGATGCCATATGAATAAGCTCTAAAGGCACAGCAACATCCTTCATTTTCTGGATATCATATTCCCCAAATTTTGCACCAAGCAATACAAAAATTGGCCGTATCCGTTTGCCACCAGCTTGTAATAAATGGAGAGAAGCATCATTGATCAAATAGGAAGAAGAGTTCACTGCTTTTTCTAATTCTTGTTCAATGATATCGATATCTGATTTCAAATCGGAATAGAGTAGTTTTAACTTCATCTTTTCCACGCGTGAAAACCTTCCCCCATTAACGTATCTTTTTAAAGCCCATATGCATTGCCGCAGCACCGCCACTGTATGCTTTGTACGTTACTTTTTCTAAACCTGCCTGCTGAAACATTGCCGCTAACTTTTTCATACCTGGGAAATCATTTGCAGATTCCTGTAGCCAAGAATATTCTTTATAGCTTTTCGCAAATATTTTACCAAATATCGGCATTATAAATTTAAAATAAAAACGGAATAATTGTCGATAGCCTGGAATTTCTGATTGTGATGTCTCTAAGCAAACAACCATTCCTCCAGGTTTTACAACTCGATTCATTTCTTTTAGCACTTGTAAATAATCCGGAACATTACGAAGACCAAAACCAATCGTCACATAATCAAATGTATTGTCTGGAAAAGGTAGTTCCATGGCATTCCCATGTATAAGCTCAATTTGAGGATATGGCTTTACCTTTTGCTCCCCAACATTCAGCATATTTTTACTGAAATCAAGCCCCTTTACCTCTCCATTTTCACCCACTGCCTGTGCCAGGGCAATAGTCCAATCTGCTGTCCCACAACAAACATCCAATGCCTTTGATCCAGGTTTTACAGCCATGTGCTTCATCGTATCATTACGCCAGCCAATATGCATCTGGAAACTAATAACGCCATTCATTTTGTCGTAGTTATCCGAAATACTTTCAAATACTTCGTGAACGTGTTCTTCTTTCGTTTTAGCCATTTTGAAAAACCTCTCTTATCCATTAGTAGAAGCAATAGATGCCTCTACACGTGCTTGTAGAGCTTGTTTCACATCACCTTGTATAAACGATGCCTCAGTAATCTCCTGTAATAGCTCTTTTTTTAATTGCACAATTTTATCCTGGATGACACTGTAATAGGTAGTGCCATCATACTTTGCACTCTCTTCAAGCGCCTTGCTCATTAAAGACACTTGTCCACGATGATAAGCTACCCATTCTCTCTCTAAACGTAAAATAATTAAGCTTTTTTCCACTATTGGAATATACTTTTCGAATGAATAAAGTTCAAAAAATTTGGCGATTAACCCTGATTCTATAGTGCTCATTGAGGCAATCCATTGCTCAATCGATCTTTTTGTTGCCTCATACACCTTTATTTGGTGTTCACAGCGTGCCACAATTCCTTGTGACAAATTTCGAATCAAAGCGACATTTCCAGACATCGCTAAAATCTCATAATAGCGCCCACTATAAAAGTCTCCAGCTAAAACGGTTAGCTGCTGTTCTTTAGATGTGGCATCTAATTCTTTTATATGATCGTGCGCCGCAAGGGCTGCGTACACAATTCCCACTGTAATCGCAGCTTCTCTTTGCTCCTGCTGCCACTCCTCACCATTCAAAAAAGGAACTAACAAGTAAAACAATTGATTTTCATCAAGCACAGGAACCCCTGTGTATTTTTGCAAAGTTCTATGACGAACATCCATGAAAATCTCTGTTTTTAACTGTGCAATTGAATTTTGAATGTATGTTGCATTCATAGTCCTTACTCCATTCATTTCAAATACGTTAGTTGCTTCTATCTCCTAACGTTTGCTTACTGAGTCATTATAGCATACGCGACGATTTGTCATAAAAAAATTTCGTTTCCATCAACATATTAGGCAGCAGACTTTTCACCATCAAAATGGTTGAAATCCAACTGCCTTTAAAATCGGATTAAAACAATACTAAGTTTACACATCTAAGCAAGTTATATGTGCCATGTAATGGACCATACAGCTTTTATTTTTTAGCTTCACTATGAATAACACCATGAGCTGTATGAATTTGCGCTTTCCCACGAATTTTCATAGCAGATGTATGTTCAGTGAATTGAGCAATCATCACTTCGCCTGCATCTAATTTTTCAGAATGGTGAAATTTTGTATCTGTTCCACGCGTTAAACCGATTACATGCACGCCATCTTCCTCTGCTTGAATAACAATATAATCTTGTGACATTATTTGTACACTCCTTAAATCCGACAAATTCTTAGTCCATCATAACATAATTAGACATGCAATTTAAGACATTTGAATAAATGACAATACTTCTCTTCGTTTTACTTCATCTTCCTCATAAATGCCACGTGCAACCGATGTCACAGTTTTAGAGCCTGGCTTCTTTAAGCCACGCATCGTCATGCACATATGTTCCGCTTCAATCACCACATACACTCCTTTTGGAGATAGCATTTCCATAATTGTATCAGCTACAGAGGAAGTTATACGCTCTTGTAATTGCGGACGGCGAGCAATTGTTTCTACAGCACGCCCTAATTTACTTAGGCCTGCAACTATTCCATCGTTAGGTATGTATGCCACATGAGCTTTTCCATAAAAAGGAACCAAGTGATGCTCACACATTGAATAAAATGGAATATCCTTCACAAGCACTAATTCCTCATGATCTTCATGGAAAACTGTTTTAAAATAATCTCTTGCATCTTCATGTAAGCCACTAAACATTTCAGCATACATTTTAGCAACTCGTTTTGGTGTATCGAGTAAACCTTCGCGATTTACATCTTCTCCTACAGCTTCTAATATCATTTTTACTGCTTCTTCTATTTTCAATAAATCAACATTCGACATTCGTAAAAAACCTCCTGCTATCAAAACATTACACATTTCCCTATGCATCGTAGCATATACAAAAGGTTAGCGCAAAACGACTTACCTGATTGAATAAAATTCAATGCTTTACGAGCAATGACACCATTCTGAATTTCTGAAAAAGAGCATATTCTTGAATTATGCATACTCTATCTAGAATGCTTCATTTACAAAAAAACATCCCTTTTCAAATCCACTATGTATAATAATTATCTTGCATATAATTGCAAGCCTTCAGTAAAAGTTAAAAAGAGCAGCCTCCATGTTCGATTACATGAAGACTGCTCTATGTAACTACTAGACGTGTATTATTTTACAGCGTCTTTGAGCTGTTTACCTGGTTTAAAAGCAGGTACCTTGCTAGCAGCGATTTCGATTTCTTTACCAGTTTGTGGGTTACGACCTTTACGAGCCGCACGTTCACGTACTTCAAAGTTACCAAAACCAATTAATTGTACTTTGTCACCCTTTGCAAGAGCATCTTGAATTGTATCAAATACAGCTTCAACTGCTTTAGAAGCGTCTTTTTTTGAAAGACCTGCAGCTTCAGCAACAGAGTTTACTAATTCTGTTTTATTCACACCATTCACCTCCTCTCAAAGGGTCATGAATCAATTCTGTAAAAAGAGTAACACATAGAAAACCGCGACGCAACTGTATTCATTCATGATTATAACCAAAAAGTCAGTTTTTCACCCAAAAAACAAAAATAACAGGACTTTTCGCATAAAAACGAAAAGCCCTGCACTAATTTTTTGCGCTTTATTTTTCTTTTTATTTCTACAAAATAAACGTAACTAATCCTCTGTCACCCTCGTTCACCATTCGTTCGATTGTTTGACGCATACGTTTTTTGGCTGTAGATGGAACAGCATCCATTTTATAGCGAATTCCTTCTTTTAACACTTCATGCAATGGTGTTCCAAAAAGCTGTGTATTCCATAATGCATCTCGATCATGTAAATAAGCATGATTTAAATCCTTAAGTAACTGTTGACTATGGAATTCAGAGCCAATTAACGGAGCAAATTCAGATTCCATGTCTACTCGAATGATATGATAAGATGGTGCTTTTGCTTTCATACGGACACCAAAGAAATTATTTTGTTTAATGAGCTCAGGTGCTGTTGGCTCAAATTCCTGCATCATCGGCAATGTTACACCATAGCCAGTGGAATCGGCATCGTTAATAGCTGATTTAAAACGTTTTTGTGCTTCCTTTGCCTCAGCCGCTTCTTTAATAAATAGCAGCCAATCTTTCTTTGTTTCAATTGGTTCTTCTAGCCATTCATTACAAACGGATTTATATAGCTCCCCCTGTAAAGATACCCGTATAACTGCAGTTCCAGCCCCAGAGTCTACATGCACCACTTCACTTTGATCGATATAATCGATAGCTTTAAAGGCATCTGACGCCTGTTGTACATCTCGAATTCTCATAACTGAGGATAATACTTCTTCCATCGAATCAATAAGTGCTACATTCAATGGATGTGATGCATCTAAAACATCTAACCAATCTGGCTTTTCTACCTCAATTGTACGAATTGGAAATTCAAATAACGCTTCTTGCAGAATATACTGAACATCTGTTTCGCGCATTTGATCAATTGAAATCGCAATTACAGGGACATTATAACGTTCAAATAATTCATTCCGAAGCTGAACGGTCTCCTCTCTTGCTGGCATTTGACAATTTAACACAATGACAAATGGCTTTCCAATTTCAGTAAGCTGCGCAACAATTTCTTCTTCTGCCTTCTCCGCTGCTCGACGACTAATACCATTCACTGTACCATCCGTTGTGACAACAATTCCAATGTTGGCATGGTCTCGAATTACTTTATCTGTACCAATTTTCGCTGCTTCCTGGAAAGGAATTGGATCTGTGTGCCAAGGTGTATGCACATACTTTGGACCATTTTCGTCCTCATATCCCTTTGTCCCATCAATAATATAGCCAACGCAATCTGCTAAACGAATTTGGAATGTCATTTCATCTTCACCGACCGCAATACGTGTTGCTTGGGCAGGCACAAACTTCGGCTCAGCAGTCATAATGACTGGCCCCGGTGAGCTTTGCGGCAATTCATCTTGTGCTCGCATTCTTTCCGTTTCATCCACAATATTCGGTAACACAACTGCTTCCATAACCTTTTTTACAAATGTAGATTTACCTACACGTACTGGACCGACAACACCAATATAAACATCGCCATTTGTGCGCTCTGCAATTTCTTTAAATACTGCTTCACTCAAGGTTTCTGCCTCCTTTATCTACGCTTTTTCACTATATGCAAGTCCTTAGTCAGATATGAAAAAGCCCCCTACAAATGTAAGGAGCTTATCAACTATTATTTATTAGTTTGAGATTCGGCCTCTTTCTTGGCCTTTTCTATCGCTTTTTCTCTAGCTTTTTTTGCATCACTATCATAGGCTTCCATAAAATAGATTGGTTCGCCATTTTCATCGACTGTATATGGTACTGAATATGCTGGTACTACTGGATATTTATCAATAAGCAGCTGGCGAATATCTTCACCAGGTTTAACATCAGGATTGTCTCCTTTTAGTAGTTGACCTAAATCGATTGAATAGTCGACATGCATTTCACCATCACCTGTCATAAATAAAGGTAATTCGGCACCAGAATAAGGACTTTTGACAGTTACATCTTTTTTATAGCCTAATTGTTGAAAATCAATTTGAAACACATTATCTGCAGTATTTCCTTTTATCGGTAAATATTGAGAAGATATTTTACGAATATTAATCTCACGGATACGCTCCGCTGCATTTAAATCGACTAGTTTAACTGTTGCCTTATTCTCAGGATCCCAAATAATATATTGGAAAATACCACCTTTTTCATAGGCATTCCCAGGAATTTGTGCAAGATATTTCGGCATTAGTTTCTCAAAATCAATTAAATATTTTATATAAATATCAGTATCTAGTTCACTATTTTTAATAGGAACTAGCCCACCAGTTGCTTCACGATATTCATCCACCGCACGCTGAACCGCCGCTAATTGATCTACATCCGGGACTACTTTAGCCCTCTTCTCGTCTTCAGGAGTTACACACCCTACTAGAAGTATCGCGGTTGCAAGCACCATTACAATAGCACTTAATTTCTTCATGTCACTTCCACCTCATTATTTTTTATGCTGGCCATGTGGCAACAATCAGTACCATTAAGAAAGTACCAAGCCCAAACAATATGTATGCTGATAAATTTACGATTGTACGTAAAAAAACATTTGAAATCTTATGCCGTGCTAAATAAATTAAACCGACTGAGATAATCATAAAGCCGATACAATAAAATGATACCCACATTACGTCTAAGGCAGGCATATGTGCTAACGGACCCATTTAAGACAACCACCTTTCTTTAATGTCACAAAACAATCAAAGTTTATTATACTATGTGCTTTCGCTAAAAAGAAATAGTTGTCCATTAACTATCATCAAATCGACAACCTTTTGATTAGCACACAATAAAAGTGTCCCAGCATTACCGCTGGGACACCTTATTTATGTCCATATTATGACAAAACTATTCAATAATTTAATTTATGAAATCTCATCAATTTCTCGCTTTTTCATACGCATCATTAATGCATCAACAGCTATTTTCGGTTCTACATCATTAAAGAGCACACTATAAAGCTCTGTTGATATCGGCATGGCAACATTATATTTCTCTGCTAATTGATAGGCAGCCTTCGTTGTACGCACACCTTCTACCACCATGCCCATTTGATCAAGGACCTCTTGTAGCTTCATCCCTTTTCCAAGCAAATGACCTGCGCGCCAATTTCTAGAATGCACACTTGTACATGTTACAATCAAATCACCCATGCCTGTTAGTCCTGCGAATGTAAAGGGATTCCCCCCCATTTTAACACCAAGGCGTGTAATTTCAGCTAATCCTCGAGTAATCAGTGCTGCTTTAGCATTATCACCATAATTTAAGCCATCTGTAATCCCAGCAGCTAATGCAATAACATTTTTTAGCGCACCGCCAATTTCAACGCCGATGACATCTTCATTCGTGTAAACACGGAAAAATTGATTCATAAATAGGTCCTGTACTTTTTCAGCAGCCCCAATATTAGCACAGGCTGCTGTCACAGTTGTTGGATGATGTAATACAACCTCCTCTGCATGACTTGGACCAGAAAGTACAACAATTTCCTCTATGAATTCAGCTGGGAGACTCTCTGCTAGAATTTCTGAAATTCTTTTTAGTGAATCTGGCTCTATTCCCTTAGAAACATGAACAAATAGAATTTTTTTATCGAGAGATACAACCATTTTTTCACATACTTCTCGAATGGCCTTAGTTGGTACAGCAACTATAATTATTTCCGAATGAGCAACTGCCTGAGCAATATCATTTGTAGCATGCAAATTTATTGGTAATATCGTTTCTGGTAAATACTTTTTATTCGTATGCAGGCTGTTTATTTCTTCAGCTTGATCAGCTCGATGAGTCCATACAAGCGTATCATGTCCATTTTCTGCAAGTACCATTGCTAGTGCAGTTCCCCATGAACCTGCACCTAACACACAAACTTTTTCCATTCAAAATCCTCCCTTTTCATAGCGCCTGTAATAGATTTTCAATGATGCATGACCTTTTTTGTAAAAAGACGCCATCCAACAAAAAACGTCGGATAGGCGTACTGTCTGTGTATCATTTTTCTAGGCACGAGCACGAGTAATTAAACGAATTGGCGTCCCTTCAAAATCAAATGTTTCTCGAATACGATTTTCTAAAAAACGTTCATAAGAGAAATGCATCAGTTCAGGTTCATTTACAAAAATCACAAACGTTGGTGGCTGTATTGCAACCTGTGTTGCATAGTAAATACGTAAACGGCGACCTTTATCTGTCGGTGCTGGATTACGTGCCACAGAATCTTCAATTACTTCGTTTAAAATGGATGATTGAATTCGCATTGAATGATTTTCACTTACACGCTGGATAATCGGTAAAATTTGATGTACCCGTTGTTTGGTATTAGCCGATACAAAAATAATCGGTGCATAGTCTAAGAATAAGAAGTGCTCTCGAATTTGTTGTGTAAAGACGTTCATTGTCTTCTCATCTTTTTCAATTGCATCCCATTTATTCACAACAATGATAACAGCTTTTCCAGCCTCATGCGCATAGCCAGCAATTTTTTTGTCCTGCTCTTGTATGCCCTCTTCTGCATTTAGCACAACTAGCACAACATCAGAGCGTTCAATGGCACGTAAGGCGCGCAATACAGAATATTTCTCTGTCGTCTCATAGACCTTTCCCTTTTTGCGCATACCCGCTGTATCAATAATGACATATTCATGTCCATCGTACTCATATGGTGTGTCAATCGCATCGCGCGTTGTACCAGCAATATTACTAACAATAACGCGTTCCTGTCCTAAAAATGCATTCACTAACGAGGATTTCCCTACATTAGGACGACCAATGAGCGAGAATTTAATAACATCATCCCCATATTGCTCCTCATCCTCTTTTGGGAAGTGTTTAGCACATTCATCTAATAAATCCCCTAAGCCTAAGCCGTGAGAGCCTGAAATCGGCCAAGGCTCACCAAAGCCAAGTGCATAGAAATCATAGATCATCTCACGCATATCTGGATTATCAATTTTATTTACTGCTAAAACGACTGGTTTCTTTGTTTTGTATAAAATTTTTGCCACTTGCTCGTCTGCAGCTGTTACACCCTCACGACCGTTTGTCATAAAAATAATAACATCTGCTTCTTCAATCGCAATTTCAGCCTGCTGGCGAATTTGCTCTAAAAACGGCTCGTCTCCAATCTCGATACCACCTGTATCAATAATATTAAAGTCATGTGTTAACCACTCTGCCGAACTATAAATACGGTCACGTGTTACTCCTGGGATATCTTCCACAATCGATACACGTTCCCCAACGATACGATTAAAAATCGTCGACTTACCTACGTTCGGACGACCTACGATGGCTACTACTGGTTTCGTCATCTGTACTTCATCCTTCCAAACTTCTTGTCTTTCGCTATTATACACGAAAAATGCCATTATATCATATCATATCCATTAAATAGAGCGCTATGTATCATGACTCTGTCAATTTGAAGATCATATCCCCAATTTCGGGAGTTCTATCCACCACATTGAAGGTTCTTTCCGCTACTTTACATTCTATCCATCACTTTGAAGATTCTATCCTGCACTTTATAAGTTCTATCCTCCCTGTTCAAAGATTCTATCCGTCACTACTCCAACAACAAAAAAGCGAGGACACAACATGCATCCTCACCCGATTAGTTTATTTAAAGTTCTTTAATTTATCACCTATGACATCACCGAAAGAGAAGCCTGTGTTTTCTTCTGGTAATTCATAGTCAATTACTTCTTCTGCCTCAGGATTTTCGAGTAAATCTTTAATGCTTAGAGCTAGACGCCCTTCCTCGCCATTGACGTCAAGCACCTTTACTTGTACCACTTGTCCTTCTTTTAATGCCTCATGTGGTGTATTAATATGCTTATGTGCGATTTGCGAAATATGCACTAAGCCTTCTACGCCTGGGAAAACCTCCACAAACGCGCCAAATGACGTTAGACGTTTTACTTTGCCATCTAATACAGTTCCTTTAGCGGCACGCTCTTCGATATTCGACCAAGGCCCAGGAATCGTTTCTTTAATAGACAATGAAATACGCTCGTTTTCTGGATCAACTGAAAGAACTTTTACTGTTACCTCTTGTCCCTCTGATAAAACCTCACTCACATCGCTTACATGCTCATGCGACACTTGTGAAATATGCACAAGACCATCAATACCTCCAAGATCAATGAATGCCCCAAATGATGCTATTCGTTGAACTTTTCCATTTAACACGTTGCCTGCTTGAATTTCATTAATGACTTGTTTCTTTTGTGAAGCTTTTTCTGCTTCGACCACAGCACGATGTGATAAAATTAAACGATTTTTTTCCTTATCAAGCTCAACAATTTTAAAGCTTAGTGATTTGCCTTTATAGCCTTCAAAATCGTCAACAAAGTAGTCTTCTACAAGTGATGCTGGTACGAAGCCACGTACACCTAAATCTACGACAAGACCACCTTTAACAATATCTTTGACTTCCGCTTCGAATACTTCTTCAGCGGCAAATTGTTGCTCAAGTGTATCCCATGCTTTTAAAGCATCTACTTTACGTTTTGATAAGACATAGTTCTCTTCTTCAACCTTTGTGATCATCAACTCTAATTCATCTCCAACAGAGATAACATCAGAAGCTTTTTCAATGTGTAAGCTTGATAATTCACTGATTGGTACGATACCATCAAACGGTGCACCTGGAATTGAAACAGTTACCGCTTTTTCATCAACCTGCTCTGCAATACCTTTGACGATATCACCTTCGTTAAACGTTTGTTCTGCATAGTTCATTTCTTCAGACATATGTAACCCTCCTTCGCATCTTCCCTTACTATTTTATTCGATATTGAAGACAAAGACAAAAATAAATCCTTTAAATTCAAAAAATGTCTGAAATTTTAGGATTTATACCATTTTATCTTGCGCTAATCTTAAAATAGCTTGTGCTGCATCGTCAATGGACAATGATGTCGTATCTAAAAATATAGCATCCTCTGCTTGAATTAGTGGTGATGCTTCCCGTTCACTATCCATTTTGTCGCGCAGAGCAATTTCTTCCTGAAGCTTTTCAATGGATGACTCTATCCCTCGTTTTTGATTGTCGATTAAACGGCGTCTTGCCCGTTCCTCTACTGTTGCAGACATAAAGATTTTTAATTCTGCATTTTTTAACACATGTGTAGCAATATCGCGCCCATCCATCACAACGCCACCATTAGCCGCAAGCTTTTGCTGCTGTGCTACTAACAGTTCTCGAACCTTTGCATGGGCGGCTACTTGTGAAACAGAGGAAGTTACCTCATTTGATCGGATTTCCGCTGAAACATTATTGCCATCCAAAAAGACAAGCTGACCTTGCGGAGATGGCTTTAATTCGATTGTGCTTGCTGCAAGCATTTCTGCTAATTTTGTTTCATCATCTAAATGTATGTTCTGTTGCATTGCTTTATACGTAACTGCACGATACATTGCACCTGTATCGATATAAGTAAATCCTAGAGTTTCTGCAACTATTTTAGCGATCGTACTTTTCCCGGCACCAGCAGGACCATCAATCGCAATTTGAATGTTTTTCATCATAATTTCCCCTACTTTCTATCACACCATATTGTAACATATAAAGATAAAAAAACCCTCTAACTCACAGAGGGCTTTTCTTAAATCCATGACAATAATATGCCACCATATTTCACAACATTTCTCACTCGCTCAAAAATTAGGTTCAAAAGTCAAAGGGGTTTAATTCTTTACGTCGATTGACTAGCTGACGTTCAAAACAGAAACGTACGATATGTTGCTGATCGACATCATCTGTATCAATTAATCGAATGGTTGCAATGATTTTGTCATCTTTTTCAAAAATCCGCACGATAGTTGCTTCTGTAATAACATATTTTACATCCCCATTGGCATATGGTAATACGATTGTGATCTTAACCTCATCACCGTCTTTAAAAGCAACTTCTCCTTTTAACATAACTGCTATACCGCCAGCACTAATATCTTCTGTTACAAGCTGATATTTATAATCCTTAAACTGTATTGCCACATCTACAGGCGTTTCCACACGTACATACTCACGACGTTGAATTTTGATAAATTCTTCTGCCTTTGGACAATGCAACATAATCATAGGTACATTGCCAGCTTTACGCCCAATCACTTCTGTACTAAAAGCAAAGGATTGTTTGTCTTCGGTACGAAAAGTTGCTCTAAATTCAGAGCCATCTATTAAAAATGCTGTTTTTTTTGTTGCAATATTTATCGGATAATCAATGTAAAGAATATTATCTTTTTGTTCTACAACTTTACAGCGGAATTTTTCAACACGCTCTGTATAAGTAGGTTCAAGTTGTAAAAGTGTACCAATTTTTATTTCCATGAGCATCTCCCCGAACAAAAATATAATTTCATTATCGCATGAGATGCTCATTTTGGCTATACGAATTGGTAGTTTTTTCTTGGATTAAGTTAAATATTCCACCTTTAAAACGTTGTGATTTTCAGCATCAATGACAATCCTGAAGGTTTCAGGTGATTCACCATCTCGAACCGCAATCACTTCATAACAAAGACGCTGTTCAAATTGACCATTATCAGTATAAATATTTTTTACTTCCTCCACTTTAACATCCTTGTCGAAGAATGTTTTCCAGTCAATTGGTTTTGCGGTTTGTTGTTTAATTGTCTCTTCCTGAATATATTCCATTGCATTCACACCAAGCAACTCCCCAGTATCCTTCGCTAGTTTTAACTGAACGCCATCAGCATAAATGACTGCGTTATCCCCAGGATGTACACGTGCAAATGTGACATGCCATGCTTGATGGTTTTCACGAGATTCAACAAATGCCACATCATTTATACCAAGTCGCTTTAAATGTTCCTCAGCCTTTTTCATAATCTCATCCTGCGAAAGCCTTGCCTCATCTACAGGTCGCTCAACTAAATAGGATAATAAATGTCCACCCTTTTCAGTAAGGTCCACATATCCTAGACGAATACCTTGGTGGAATTGAATATGATAAAACGGATATGGTGCTGTATCACTGCTTTTCGTCACTGTAAATGTGGCATCTTTAATGATAGGGAACATATTTTTCACTTTTTCTAATGCTTCTTTTTCCGTAATAACGGAATCCTGTAATGCTTTTAGCTCTATTTTTTTCTGCCAATCAGATTCACTTAATGTCAGTGGGAAATCTTTTTCACTGTAATCCTTTAGCGTCTTTTGAACATTATCAAATGTTGTATTTGGATTTTTTTGATCTACTTGTCTCAACCAGACATCCATATTACCGTTATTCTTATAAAAATCGACGGTTGCCGCTGTCCATTCATCCGAAAGTGATTGCAAATTTGTAGAAATCTGTGGCATTTTTTCACGCCACGCTTGGTAATCCCCTGTTTTAGCTGTTTTCTTTGCTTCATCTCCCAGACGTCCTAAGTAACTTAGCCATTGGTTAGAAAGTTCCTGACCAATAGGAATATTAGATATAGATGAACGAACATCGGAGCTTAATCGCCACACAGAATCTAACTCATTGTGAATGGCTTGATCATTTTGAAATAACAGAGATTGTGAAACAGAGCGTTGTAGATGAGATAACTTCTCTGAGGCATCCGTTAATTTATCAGTATATTGGGCAAGCACAGTACGTTGTAAACTTTCCTTTTCTCCGTGTAAATTAATGCTGTATGCACCTAAGCCAATAACGGCTGCTGTAAGTATAGCAAGCATGGTTTTCATTTATTTTCCTCCTTTCTATGAACAGAAAATATGTTCTCCAATTTGTTTAATTTGAGGTCGTGACCAAATCCACTTACTTGTAGCTGTTTTCGGATTAAAATAATAAAGTGCATTTTCTGAAGGGTCCCAGCCATTCATAGCATCAATGACTGCCTCTTTTGCTCGTTGGTTTGGTTCAAGCCAAATTTGCCCATCTGCCACTGCAGTAAACGCTAAAGGTTGGAATATTATACCAGAAATTGTATTTGGGAAATCAGGACTTTCCAAGCGATTTAAAATAACGGCTGCTACCGCTACCTGCCCCTCATAAGGCTCACCTCTTGCTTCACCATAAACCGCATTCGCTATTAGCTGTAAATCTCTTTCTGTATACTTAGGAGGAACTTGTGTTTGAGTGCCATTATTATTACTGCTACCACTGCTTTTACCGCCACCGCCTCCACTGCTGCTGGTAGTATTCTTAACCTGCTGTTCCAGCGGTACGCCGCCATAATAGGTAAATTGATTTCCTGCATTTAATTGGGCTTTTACCCATCCTTCATCATAATCAGAATATCCAGACAATGTTTTCTTCGTTTTAGACCCAGCTATTCCATCCACCGGTAAGCCATATTTTTCTTGAAAATTTCGCAAAGCCCAATATGTGTTATAACCAAATTTGCCATCAATTTTACTTTTATAAAATCCTAAGTATTGTAGCCTTGCTTGTAACTCAATGACATCATCTCCATAAGCACCACGAGTAATTTGCTGCTCAGTAAATGCGATAGCGTCATTTTGCGGAATCGTAAATATACTTATTGCTAGTATCAAAGCAAAAACTATGCTTAATAAACGCATGATTATCACTCCTTTTTTTCATAGCTTGAAACAAACGACTCATTTTATACATAAAAAAAATAGAAAAGCGTAGAAATCTTTTATTGATTTCTACGCTTTATATTTTTTTATGCATATGCAAATGCTGCACAAGGTGATAGTGAGCAAGTTTCACTTTTCTTAGGCCAAACCACCATAAAAATAGCATAAACGGTATCATTAAATATACCCAATAACCTTTAAATGATAAAATTGTATTATATAAAATGTGTAATACTACCGGTGCACAAAGCGCCATAGCAATCATTTCATTCGTCTTTGCAAGCTTCGAGAACTTGGCACGTCCATAATAATAGCCCATTACAACACCGAACAAGGCATGACTTGATACAGGTAATAAAGCTCGCATAAATGCCGTATCTAAACCGAATGAAAATAAATATAATATATTTTCAACCGTTGCAAAACCAAGTGATACACTTGCACCATACAGTATGCCATCATAGGGATCATCAAATTCAACATGATTGTAGATGGCAATTAAAAGCACAAACCATTTAAAAAATTCTTCAACTACACTAGAAAAAACAACATCTTGTAGATAAAGATATTGAAAAACCCCTTCCTCTGTTAGGACATATTGTAAAAACAAAATAGGAAATGTTAAAAATGCACCATACAAAAACGTTTGAAGTAAGGTTTTTCTTGGCTCCGTTGCCATCTGATTGCGCAAATAGAAATAACTAAAAAGCGCTAGACCGGGAGCAATGGCAGCTGATAATAAAATGATCATGTTGCCGGCTCCTTTCAACATCAATTTCGCATTGACATAATTATGTTCAGTTTTTAAATTATGTTAGCATAATTTAAAAATCGACATCCTCTTGAGGCTTTGGGACAGCAAAAATTGATCACATTAGCGCCCTCACAGGATGTTAAATTCTATACCTGAGTTAATTTTATAAGTCATAAATACCATCTATTGAAAAATACATTTGTAAATCTCAGATGGAAAATACCTACGACATTAAACTTCCATTTTCGACAAAAAAATATCTATTAGCTGAAGTTAAACTGCTATTATTATACCATGTAATGACAAAATTTTTTTAAAAGGAGCTATTATTTTTATGAAAAAAACAATTTTATTAATTCATACAGGTGGCACAATATCTATGGCGATGAGTGAAGAGGGTGCTGTCATGCCAAATAAGGAAAATCCTCTTATGCAAGAAAGCAGCAAGCTCAACTCATTAGCAACGATTATTGAAACGGAAGCCTTTAACCTTCCATCACCACATATCACACCAAAAGAAATGCTACTCTTACGCAATCTAATAATTGATAAAGTATCAGAGGAAACAATTGATGGCGTTGTGATCACACACGGAACAGATACATTAGAAGAAACAGCTTATTTTTTAGAGCTGACAACTGATTTATCGATTCCGATTGTCTTAACGGGTGCAATGCGCTCCTCCAATGAACTTGGTGCAGATGGGATTTATAATTTAATGGAAGCAGTTCGTGTAGCTGTAGATGAAGAAGCTCGTGAAAAAGGTGTGCTAGTTGTCATGAATGATGAGGTCCATCTTGCTGTCAATACGACAAAGACAAGCACTAGTTCTGTAAACACCTTCCAATCACCTCAATATGGACCCATCGGCCTTATTACAAAATCAAGAATACTATTTCACCATGCCCCTATCCGCCGCCAATATGTTGATATACAAGGGTTATCAAAACGAGTGGCCATGCTAAAAGTCTATGCAGGCATGGAAGTTGATTTACTCGATGTTGTCCTCGCATGTAAATATGATGGCGTAGTATTAGAAGGACTTGGACAGGGCAATGTACCTCCAACCGTTGTGAAGGGGATTGAAAGCTTATTAGAACGTGGTATTCCTGTTATACTCGTTTCCCGTTGTTTTAATGGTATTGCAGAAGGTGTCTACGGCTATGTAGGCGGTGGCAAAATGCTGGAAGACCTAGGCGCAATATTTGCCACTGGCATTAATGGACAAAAGGCACGATTAAAATTATTAATAGGGTTAAATAAATCAGGTACTCCACTTAACCTAAAGGATTTTTTCATGTAAATCAATGTATTCCATTCTCCTTGTATCTTATGCTTCAACAATCTGTTGATAATAGCACAAAATCTCTTGGAGACGAGCAATGGCTTGTTCAAAATCTGGTTGGATTATCGATAGCTGAATGAAATCATGTTCACGTAAATAACGGCTATCTCCATGAACAAATAGTTGATTTAACCTTAAATCTGTATGTAAATGTGATAGAGCCTTCGGACATTTTAACGTGATGAGCATTGGATAATAAGTTGTTGATAATTTATAGTGCATGAACGGTAGCTGCAGTAGAGTCTCAAAGCGCTGCTGTAGCAGTTCATAGCGTGCTGGATATGCCTGAAGTGCCGCTTCTACATTTCTAACCAAGGTTGCAGGTAATGTGAATGGAATGGCTCCCTGCTGATAGTTCGCTAAATCCAAATAGGCTGGTAACGAGGTTGATGGCTTCATAAGTTTCTGTGAAAAAACAAATGCTAGGCCGCTTAATGCACCTATTGCCTTGCCACTCACAGCTGTCGCTAGATAACAATCCATTAAAGAGAATGGTAACGCTCCAAAAGTGCTAATACAATCAACGCAGAGCTTGATATCGTAACGTTTTGTTAGCTGCACAAGCTGCTCTAAGTTATTACAAGTACCTGTTGAAGTTTCACCATGTACAGTAAGCAACCACTGATAACATCCCTTTTGTAGCAATGCCTCAATATTCGCAACTTCAAAAGCTTGACTCCATTCCTGCTCTACTACATCAAAATTTAATGTCCATCGCTCCGCCTGCTTGCGTAAACGTTCTCCAAATTCTCCATTTGTTAAAATAATCCCTCGTCCTAATTGCTGTGCTTTTAGTTGTCCAAGCATTACCTCATTCGCTAACGTACCAGTCCCAACAACAATAGCAACATGGTGAGCCTCAGATAGTAGCAGGAGCTTAGATATCACACGTCCATAAAGGGATTGAAATGCGGCAGTGCGATGAGATAGATCTGAATATTCTATCGAGCCCTCCTGCTTTACTGGACCTGGATAAAATGTATGACCTCCAGTTACAAGTCTATGCTGGAAGGACTGTTCAAATTGCTGTCTAGTTAATAACATTGGTAAAAACATAGCATCCTTTGTACCGACAGCAGGTGCAAATTGCTTGAATCCTATTTGTTTATATAGCTTCTCTTCACGAGTTGTGCCAGAAATGACAGCTGCAGTATACCCCTTTTCATAGGCAAAAGCATTCAGGGCCTGCGATAATTTTAATAGTACTCGCCCTGTTCGATAAGCCTTCTTTACAGCAAGTAAACGAATTTCGCAAAGCTTGGCACATTGTGCTGGTGATAAATATTGTTCCACCTTTCCAATTTTTTCATCAATGGAAAATGGTCGTTGATCTCGAAAGGCTACCATCCCGATTAATTCAATTCCTTTATAGACAACGAGATATGTATTTTCCTGATGAAAGCGATCGACCTTCTTTTTTGCAGAATTAGGTTCATGTTGCGGAATTTCCTCCACAAAGGTTTCATAATTTAAACGAGCAATCGCTTCAAATTCTTTATCAGTATGGGCTATTTTGCACCAGTACATCTTGTCACTTCCCTTTTTCTAAAGATTCCTTAATATTCGGCATATGCTTAATCAGCATACAAAGCATCGCTATGAGTATCGGTATGTATAGTTGAAAATTTCCCGTTAGGACAATAGCCGCACTATATAAAACAAAGCCCCCAACCATACCAAGGGTAAGACTTCTAGTAAGGGCAAGCACAAGAGCAGTTCCTAAAATCATCCAAAAAAATAGATCTGGCGAAAGAGCAAGACCGACCCCAATAAAAGTAGCTACTCCTTTTCCACCGTTAAATTTCAACCAAACAGGGAATAAATGGCCGATGATGACACAGGTCACTCCCACAATTATTATCCACTCTTCAAGGTGCCATAATCGTCCTAGGAGAACGACTGCCACACCCTTCAGTGAGTCGCCGAAAAATGTCCATACGAATGCCGTTTTGCCAATTACACTCCCTGCATTACGGGCCCCTAAGTTTTTACTTCTTTCTTCTTGAAGGTTAATCCCATATGCTTTTCCAACGAAAAAAGCTGTCATAAAGTTTCCTATTAAATAACTTAAAAGCCAGTACAACCCACTCAAATGGACACCTCCAATCATCGTTATGTAGCAAAATTCCCTCCATTTACTTAAAAAAGCTGTATAGACCACATGCCTATACAGCCATAAATTTATTTTGTTCTTTTAGCAATGGTTTGTGCAATACAATTGCCATGGAAGCGACCATTTTCGATAAAAATCTCATTAGCATTATTTCCTGCTGCAATCACACCAGCAATAAATAATCCTTCTATATTCGTTTCCATCGTCTCTGGCGTAACAAATGGACAACCTGTTTCATCATCAATAGATACGCCCATAGCTCGAATAAACGAATGATCTGGATGATAGCCAGTCATGGCAAATACAAAATCATTTTTAAAAATTTCTTCTTGGCCATCTGTCTCTAAAACAACCTCATGCTCACGAATCTCTAGCACATTTGTATTGAAAAGCATTTTCACTTCTCCATTGCGTACTACCCCATCAAATTCTGGCAATACCCATGGCTTGATGCTAGATGAGTACTCATTACCACGATAAACAACCGTTACACGTGCGCCAGCTTTATTTAGCTCAAGCGCTGCATCTACAGCTGAATTTTTCCCTCCTATCACTAACACATCCGTATCAAAAAATTCATGTCCTTCTTTAAAATAATGGAAGACTTTTGGCAATTCCTCTCCCTTTATATTTAAATAATTGGGATTGTCATAGTAACCAGTTGCTATCACAACATAGGGCGTTTCATATATTTCTTTATCTGTAGTTACTGTAAACAAAGCGTCATTTTTCTTCACGCTATTTACTTTTTCAAAGCGATGAACCTGAATATTTTTCAAACGCACAACTTCTCGATAATACACAAGTGCTTGATTTCGTTTTGGTTTGCGTCCTTCAATAATAAAAGGTACATCTCCGATAGCTAGACGTTCACTTGTACTAAAAAAGGTTTGATGTGTAGGATAATTGTAAATCGCGTTAACAATGTTTCCTTTTTCAATCACTATTGGCTGTAATCCAATATTTTGCAAAGCTATTGCTGCTGCTAATCCACATGGGCCGCCTCCAACAATTATGGCATCTGCTTGCTGCATTTCTTGACACTCCTATCAAATTCGATTAGCGAAGGGTGCTAATCTTTTGCTTTTACACAGTCAATTTCGCCTTGGCGTAATTGCGTCCGGATTTTGAATTGTGCTCAGGCCTGCACGATGCAGGTCAGTTAGCCGTTTTCGCAGGCTAACATCCTTTTTTCATTCCTTTGAAAATCCGTGACATCCGCCGGAAGCTTTGGGCCGACATGATGTTGGTCACTCAGTCGTGTGTTGCTGTCGCTTCTCTTTCGCACAGATAAATTGCCACAGGACGTGGCGTTCTTAGATTGAGTTCCGCTATTTCAGTAGGTGTCTGAACACCCACTGAAAAGAAACGAAAAACCGCATTCATCTCACCACCTGTAGAGGTGAGAGTCTTCTGCTGAATGAAGATAAAAATTAGATGATTCATTTTCATTATACGCCTTCTATCAGAATTTGGTTGTTTATTTACCCGAAATTTCAATGTCAATAATATGACACTGTGGTTTTGCACCAAGTCTAAAAGGTAATAATGTTGTACCATAGCCGTTACTTACTAATGTCATGACACCTTCACGCTTCCGATAAGAGCCATTCGGATGGGCACCATAAGGACCAATTCTAATTTGCCCGCCATGTAAATGTCCGCCAATCATTAAATCAGCTCTAAATTTTGCACGTACCCTCGCAAAAACACCAGGATTATGAGAAATAAATACAACTAAATCATTCTCATCAACTTTTTCAAATGCTTTATCAAAGCTATATTTTTTTGTTGATGTGTCTTCAATCGCACTTAACCAAAAACGATTTTTCTTTGGCAAGAGAACAGCATCATTCGCAATAATTTGGACAGCGTGCTCATTTAATATGCTACGTAGCCGCTCCTCACCAACCTCTCTGTCATTATTTCCCCAGACAAAAAAAGTCGGACCTAAAGAGGTTAGCAATTTTAGATTGTCATGAATACGTTTAATCGGTGTACGTCCATCAGCAAAATCTCCACCAATTATAACCGCATCAAACTGATTATCTAATTGTTCAATCATTTGTCGATTAATTTTGCGTAAATGTGTATCCGAAATAAAAAATAGTTGAATCTTTTCCTGTTTACCCTTTAATAGCAATTGATGATGTAAGACATTGTTTTCATGTGCCACCTTCCACATATAGAGCAGGAACACGATGACTACTAAAACCAATAGTCCAATATAAATCATTCTCTCACATCTCCTTACGAAAGCAAAAAGACGATTCGTTTTTTATGAAGAATCGCCTTTTTACTAAATTAGACGTACGCCTCAACCTTTTTGTTGTTAACGGCGTTTGTCCATTATTTTATACTAGAAAAACTTCATTGCCAAAGAATGACACCCGTTTTTCTTACGGTAATTTAATGACTTGCCCAACCATTACTGTATCTGAAGACATGCCATTTGCTGCACGAATTTTCGCTAGCGTTGCTTCACTTCCATCACCGTAGTGATTCAAGGCAATACGATATAAATTTTCTTTTTCCTTCACTGTATGTGTACTTGCTTTTGCAGCATTCTTTGCTTCTTCCGCCTTACGTGCTTGTTCAGCCTTTTTAGCCTCTTCCGCTTTTCTTGCTGCCTCTGCTTGCTGTTGTGCTAGTTTAGCCTGCTCAGCCTTTTTAGCTTCCTCGGCCTTTTTAGCTTCCTCAGCCTTTCTAGCATCTTCAGCTTTTTTAGCCTCCTCAGCCTTCTTTGCTTCCTGAGCAGCTTTTTGCTCAGCTGCTAATTTTTCAGCGTCCTTTTTAGATTGATCCTCTGCTTCCTTATTCGCTTTATCATCTTCTTTATTATTGCCAGTTGACCCAGAGGCATCCGTTTTATTTCCTGATTTATCAATCTCTAAAACTTGTCCAGGAGTATTTTTTTCAGCCTCTTCAATCGTTTTGCCTGGTTCGTAGAATTTTAAAAAATAGATTAAAATTGAAAATGGAATTAGGATAAAGATTACAAAGAGAATCGTCATTAAGGGCATTTTGCGTTTTGTCTTTTTTGGCTTTTTATCAGGAGTTCCATTTTTATTCATTCTGGAAACCCTTGACAAAGTTTGCTGATCCTTTTGTTCATCTTCAAATGATTGTCGATGCTCTTCAATTTTATCGCGGTAATCTTCTTTACTCATTCGACCTTCCCCCAACCTTACTACGCTTTCTATCATTCTATTATGACGAATTTTGCGAAAAAAGTAAATGACCGTCAGTTGTAGCCTAAAATCCCATTAGGAGATGCTTTAAACGGCCTTCCCATGGCATCATTTCTATTTTCCTTTCTTCCTTCAAGCGTACTTTATTGATTTCATCATAATGGATTCCACAATTTTCACAACAGTTTTCCGGTTTTTTCTGCAATTTTTGCCCAAAATACCCGACTAGTTGTGCGCGAATGCAGTCTTTTGTCTGAGAAATTTTTTTCATTTCATCAACAGCTCTATATTTTTCTAATGCCAATTGATTTAATCGTGCCTTTACTTGTTCCATACTTTCTTGCTGTAACCAATAATCCAGCACACGGAAGGCTGTTTCACTTAGCTCACCATTTTTCAGCATTTGGGATGGCTGAATACGTTGATTTAGTAATTCCTGATAGCGTTCGACATGACCAGAAGACGGTAAATCTCCTGTTACAACAAATTTCGCAAGCTCCTCGTCACCTTCACAATACAGTAAAATGGCTAGAGCTGGCTGACCATCACGACCCGCTCGACCTATTTCCTGCATATAATTTTCTACATTCGCAGGCATCGTTTCATGGATGATCTGCCGAATATCTGGTTTATTAATCCCCATACCAAAAGCATTTGTTGCCACAATCCAATCGAGCTCGCCATCAATAAATTGTTGCTGGATAAACTGACGATCCTCTGCACCGTAGCCAGCATGATAAGCTGCCGTACGTATACCTGCTTGAATCAGCACCTCACAGTATTGTTCTGCACGCTTCCTTGAGGATATATATACTATACCTGGTCCCGCCGTCTTTTTGATATGCTGCAATATCCACTGCGCTTTATCACCTTTATCCTCAAAGGTAACACGTCCTAAATGTATATTAGGGCGATCTACATCATACATAAATTCAAACGGGTCATTTAAGGACAATGTTTTACATATATCCTTTACAACCTTATCAGTTGCAGTTGCTGACAGGGCTAAAACTGGGGGGCGATTCACCTGAGAAAACCATTGACTAATCCGTAAATAATCTGGTCGAAAATCAAAGCCCCATTGCGAAATACAATGTGCTTCGTCTACTACAATTAGATCCAACTTCATTTGTGAAAGCTTTTCCTGAACCTGCGTCTGGAGCAGCATTTCTGGTGAAGTAAAAATAAATCGATATTGCTCTAAAAAATGCAGGGCGTATCGTTTTTCAGTGAAGGTTAAAAAAGAGTTTAGGGCGACGACTCTCTTTTCACCAAAGCGTTTTAGCTCCTCAACCTGATCCTGCATTAACGAAAGTAAAGGAGAAATAACAAGTACTGGTTTTTGTAAAATGTAGCCCGACAATTGATAGCAAAGTGACTTTCCCATCCCAGTTGGTAATAAAGCGATCACATCTTTTTTTTGAAGAATCGCTTCAATTACCTCCTTTTGACCAGGACGAAATGTTGTATACCCAAAATATTTCGCCAATGCTTGTTCAAGCTCCATTTACACTTCTCCTTTCGCAAGGATAAGTTTTAATTGGAAATAACTCATACCTTCAACTATTTCATGTAATGATTTTAATTTCTTTGTTTGATATTGTTTCGAGGCTTGCCAAACCTTTTCTGCTTCCTCATAAGAGACAAAAGAACCAATCGAAAAGTTTGGTTCATACATGGCTAATTCTACTAAATGATCCTCAATTGTACTTTGTTTAAGTTTTCTTATTTGCACAATCTGCTCAATTGAATAGCCCTGCTCATATAAATGTGCTGTTTGCTGTGCAGAATCGGTAATTAACGCCTTCACTCTTAGTCCCTCTGCAATATCACCAAGCAAAGGATAATTTTTTTGGTGTACTTCATTTAATAATGTATGTAGAAGCTCAATAAATGCTAATTGACTATCTAAAACGGTTTCTTTACGTTCACTAGCAAGTTGCTGCCACGTCCATCCTGGTAAATTATGACCGCTTAGTCGATATAGGACAAGCTGTTTATTAGCATCTGCTAAGGACAATCCTGCAAGCACTCTTTCGCATTCTGCTAATAATTGCTCCTGTAAATGCCCATTCTGATAATTTTGCTTAAGTAAAAATGATCGAACCCATGATTGAATTGTTACATCTCTACTAATCGGGGAAAAAGAACGAACCCCAGCACTTTGATAGGAGAGACTTTGTACAATTAAAGACAATCTTGCAAAAAAAATATGCTCATTTCCTCGATAGTGCCATCCATCAAATAAAAAAGCAGGCGTTTGCTCTGCTCGCTGTAAACCTAGCTTTTTCAGGGAATAGTGACCAGATTCCTGCATATTTAACCAACTATATTGTGAAAATAATTTTACAGCATCATCAAATGTTGTTCTCGGCAGCTTTGCCAATAATCCAAAGTAAGGATGCAGATGAAATAGTCCAATGTCTTGTATAGTCTGACCTGAACGCTTTCCTCTTAATATATGATAGGCAGCAGAAATCGTTCTTTCGTTATTGAGCTTTTGAAAGATTTGCAATAGAATTTGATGAAACATAGACGCAAATTCCTCCAATTTCATAGTATTTATGTTGAAATGTCAGATAAACATCTTTAGAATGAGTATGAAGCTTTGTAGGAACATTGTAAAAGGAGAGAATAATAATGGCTAAATTCACAATAGTTGATAAAGATACATGCATCGCTTGTGGCGCATGCGGAGCCGCAGCACCAGACATTTATGATTATGATGATGAAGGTATTGCCTTCGTTATTTTAGATGATAACATGGGAACAGCTGAAGTTCCAGAAGATCTATTAGAAGACATGCAAGACGCTTTTGAGGGCTGCCCAACTGACTCCATTAAAGTTGCAGATGAAACATTTGATGGCGACGCATTAAAATTCGAATAGATGAAACGCTATTAGCAAATTTGAAGGCATCCAAAGCTGGGTGCCTTCTTACTTTTAAAACGCCTTAGATTAATATAAAAATCATAATGCAAGGATTCATCTCTAAATAAAAATGAGATGAATTTTTTTGTACCTCTTCTTGTGAAATTGCGTTCCTCTGTCATCTTGTTATTGCAACCATTTTTTATGTATGATAAGATTTTAGTAGTTGGTACTAATAACAGATATTATTTCATAAAGGGGTTCTAATAGATGATGGATAATTTATTACAATTAAAAGATAAAAATATTGTGGTAATGGGTGTAGCGAACGATCGTAGTATCGCATGGGGCATTGCCAAACGTTTATTTGATGTCGGTGCTAATGTTATTTTCACATATCGTCAAGAACGTTCATTGAAAAAATTACAAAAGCAATTAGAAAATATTGGACAATCTGATTCACTAATTGTGCAATGTGACGTGAACAGCGATGACAGCACTAAGGCTGCTTTTGATGAAATTGGTTCAAAAGTAGGCGTTATCCATGGTATTGTGCACTCTGTAGCATTTGCCAATGCAGAGGATTTACACAACCGTTTCTTAGAAACAACTCGTGATGGCTATGCATTTGCACAAGATACTAGTGCGTATTCCCTTATCTCAGCAGCAAAAGCGGCACATCCTTATATGACTGAAGGCGGTTCAATTGTAACTATGAGCTATTTAGGAGCAGAGCGTGTGCTTGATGGCTACAATGTAATGGGCGTAGCGAAAGCAGCACTAGAGGCTTCTATGCGCTATCTTGCAGCAGATATTGGAAAAGATAATATTCGTGTCAATGCAATTTCAGCTGGAGCAATTCGTACACTTGCAGCAAAAGGCGTTCCATCCTTTAACACAATTTTACACAAAATCGAAGAAACTGCTCCATTAAAGCGTAATGTTCAGCAAGACGAAGTAGCAGATATGACAATTGTGATGCTTTCACACCTATCACGTGGTGTTACAGGCGAAACAATTTACATTGACGCTGGCTATAATATTATGGGATAAATACAAAGAAGCATGGAAAATCGTAATTGATTTTTCATGCTTCCTTTCTTAGTTTGCACGAAATGTAGATGCTGGATAAAATGAGATGATTGGGAGTGAAATCCTTTAGCATTCACTAAGGAGAATCAACATGGACAAAAATAAGGACAACACTGAAATCATTTATCTTTCTGACACATCTGAATGCTTCATGCACCCATTTTATAATAAACAAATCGTCTTTACAGGAGCTCTTTCTACTATGGTACGTGCAGAAGCTGCGAAAAGGGTGCGGGCTTATGGAGGAATTGTCCAAGGTGCTGTTACCAAGGAGACAGATTTCGTTATTCTTGGAAAGAATCGTCGTGGGTTCAGTACAAAACAATTAAAAGCTGAGCAATTGATCAGACTCGGCTTAGACATTCAAATGATTGTTGAGGAAGATTTTATTTGGCTTATTTCGATGTAATAAAAACATTGATTTAAATGAAAAAGGTATGCAAAGTACTTTCTTCACACACCTTTTTACATTATTAAAATACTGATACTCTTTCAATTAAGTGCAAAAAACTTTAACTCAGTGCCAATTTACCAGCTACAGATTAATCACTTCGATTATTTGATTACCTTCGGAGCTGGGTAATCAAAGCCCTTTGTATCCACTTCCACCTTTTTCATTCGCTGATCTTCCAATGGCTTGTCAGCACCATCTCGCTCAGCAGCAACGATCGCATCAACTGTTTCCATCCCTTCAATCACTTTACCAAAAGCAGCATATTGACCATCAAGATTTGATGCTGTATCTACCATAATGAAGAATTGAGATCCCGCAGAATTTGGATCATTCGAACGTGCCATTGAAATAACACCTCGTTCATGCTTCAAATCGTTAGTAACACCATTAGAAGAAAACTCACCTTCTATCGAATAGTCTGGTCCACCCGTACCATTACCCGAAGGATCTCCACCTTGAATCATAAAACCAGGAATAACTCGATGGAAAATAAGACCATCATAAAAACCTTTTTTCACTAAAGTAACAAAATTAGCTACCGTATTGGGTGCTATAGAAGGCTCTAATTCAATGACTATTTTCTCGCCATTTTCCATCGTAATTGTCACAATTGGATTTTCCTTCACTTCGGAAGAATAATCTACTTTCTCTTCTGGCTCCTGTGCCTTATTTTCCACAGGCTGCTCTTTTTCTTTTGCTGTTCCGCAACCTGTCACAATAAAAGCCACTGTAAGCAAAGCAAAGACAATATAAATTCCTTTAAAACGTGCAAACATATAATTTCCTCTCCTCTTTTTAGCTCGTCTATTTATTATACCGATTAGTTTGCTTATGACAAATCATAGTTTATTGTTTTACATAGCTTTAACCCTAAAACATAGCAAATATCGTTTGAATTAATAGAATAACACCTGCAGCAAATAGCATTATTAAAAAAAAGATAATAAGTTCTAACACAATAGCACCTCACAATAACAATAATTTCTAGTGACCCACTGCTATATGTTGTTTTTTAATAATTCGCTTTAATAAAAAAGATAGTAAGCATGCAACGGCTAAAAATACAGTAATCATCGTAATAACACCAATCCAGCCGAAATGCATCCAAAATACGCCTCCCACTGTTCCTCCAACACTAGAGCCGAAATAATAGAAAAATAAATAAAGTGAGGATGCTTGTGCCTTATCATGAGTGGCGCGCTTACTCACCCATCCGCTAGCAATTGAGTGTGCTGCAAAGAAGCCAAATGTAAAGATGGTAATGCCAATAATCTTCAAACTCAGGAGGCCATGCAGTGTAAGAATGGCACCTATCAGCATAATAGCAATTGACAATAGCAGCATTTTTTGACGTCCATATCGATCAGCTAAACCGCCAAACCAAGCAGAACTGAATGTACCGACTAAGTAGATAATAAATATCCACCCAACAATTGTAGCACTTAAATTATAGGGAGGTGCCATTAGTTTAAAGCCTATATAGTTATACAGCGTAACAAAGCTTCCCATTAAAACAAAGCTAATGCCGAATAAACAGAGCATAGATGGGTCCTTTAAATGCTGAATAAGTGAGGTCGTTAATGCTTTTATTTGCAAAGGGCGTGCTGTAAAATGCTTGGAATTCGGCAGCATCCAGACAAATAACAAGCTGATGAGAAGACTAATAATCCCCAGGACAATCATGCCCACCTGCCAATTATAAAGATCCGTTAATGTTCCTATAATAATTCGTCCACTAAGTCCCCCTACTGAATTTCCACTTATGTATAAACCCATGGCCACACCCAAACTAGATGGATTGATCTCCTCTCCTAAATAGGCCATTGCAATGGCTGGCAAACCCGCAAAAACGACTCCCTGTAGTACACGTAGTACTAAAATTATTGCAAAATTGGGTGAAAAGGCAAGAGCCAAGGTAAGGATCGATGCAGCAAAAATCGAAATGGTCATTAATGATTTTCTTCCCCAAGCTTCCGACAATGAGCCAACAATAATCATACTAATAGATAGTGCAAAGGTTGTCGCTGATAGCGATAAGCTCGCAACGGCTGGTGACACATCAAACTCCTCTGCAAACGTTGGCAGTAAAGGCTGCGTAATATAGAGGTTAGCAAAGGTAATAAAGCCTGCTAAAAATAAAGCCCAATTTGCTTTATGAAACTCCTTTGTCCCCTTTTGAATAAAGTCCATTTGTTTCGCTCCTTAACGTACGACCAATAATACTATTATTCTAATACAATTTTCTTTAAAACACACGATAGACCGTCAAAAAATCGACAAATTCAATTCTAGTTTTATTATTTACGTTATATTTTATTTGACAATTCCTATATAAACTATTTCTTTATTTTTCTTCGCAGACTTTTACATAAAAAATTAAGATTTACTATTTTGAGTTGGCAATTATTGTGCTACAGTGAAAGTAATCATCTAGTAATCATTGTCAAAATGAGCTTCGGTGACTAGACTATTTTCGTTGCACAGACTTGGAGGAATTTTTATGAAAATTATTGAAGCCTTATCCCTTTCAGTACCGTATATCCACCTTGCATTAAAAGAGGAAGCAATTGTAGCTGTTGTTGAGAAAGAAAGTCAAATAGTTGTGAAATATTTAGCAGGCAAGCGAGTAGATTCAGGCTATAAAAATGGTCAAAAAGTAAATCCAAACGATCAAAATGTTTTCATTGCTTTTAATGGTCAAAATGCGGATGTCGTGATACCGAAGGATGTGTACGGTGTGGCCATCAATGCTTTTTCATTCCCAATTCGTGAAAATGGTAAAGTCGTAGGTGCTCTTGCATTTGGACTGCCAATTGACAATGAAATTAAACTCGAAGATTATATGAGCACAATGGATACTATCGTGAACAGTTTACAGGACAAAGTACATACAATTGCCTCACATTCTGAGGAGCTGGCTGCCACAAGCGAAGAAATTAACAAACAAGCACAGCATGCCCTTGAGGATTCTGAGAAAACAAATGAAGTAACCGATTTAATAAAGAGTATCTCCCGCCAAACGAATTTGCTTGGTTTAAATGCATCCATTGAGGCAGCTCGTGCTGGTCAGCATGGAGCTGGCTTTAACATTGTCGCACAAGAAGTCAGAAAGCTTTCCTTCGAAACATCCAGCGCCACTGAAAACATAGAAGCATCTTTACGAAATATCAATCGAAATCTTGAAAATTTGAAACAAAATATGGGACAAATCAATGACGCAACGAACGAACAGGCACAGCTTGTTCAGGATTTCAGTGAAATTATTGAAGAGTTATCTGTTCTTAGTCGTGAAATGAAGAGCTTTATGCACGATGCCTTAAAATAACAACGAGGTGAAAGATATTGATTATAAAAATCAATCCAGATTTATACTTACGCACCATTACCTTAGAAGATACAAATAATGTTTTCGCATTAACAGACAAGTCCCGCCTCTATTTACGTGAATGGCTGCCATGGTTGGATTTCACCAAAGAAGAAGCCGATACATCAGCCTATATTGAAGGGTGTATAAAGGGGCTGGAAGCACAGACCAGCCATTCGTTTGTTATCGTTTTTCACGATGAAATTGTTGGCATTGCAGGCTTTAATACCATCAATCCTAGTAATAAAATTGCGGCAATCGGCTATTGGCTCAGTGAAGGGTCACAAGGACATGGGATTATGACGAAAACCGTTAAGGCTTTACTACAATACGCATTTGTTGTATTACAGCTCAATAAAGTTGAAATTCGTGCTGCTGAGGGCAATGCGAAAAGCCGCGCTATTCCTGAACGACTAGGCTTTACTATGGAAGGTACGATTCGTGCTGCAGAATGGCTTTACGATCATTATGTCGACCATGTTGTTTATGGTATGCTTGCAAGTGAATGGCAGGACATAAAGTAACCCATGGACAGAAGCTTATTCTAGCAGGATAACAAAGCCTTACATCATAAATAGAGACCTGATGACAATAATCATCAGGTCTCTTTTCATAGTGTTGAAAAATTAAATAGTCAAGGGACTCTTTGTGAATATTTAGTCAAAATGAAGGTGATTTCCGTTCCAGGCTACTCGCTTTCCTG